>JALZHR010000198.1 GCA_030860665.1 Acidobacteriota bacterium | reverse complement strand
GCCGAAAATTATCCGATTATCAGCACCAAACAGCCCGCGCTGTTTAATCCCGGCTGCAAAGGCGACCCGGAATAAGCCTGACAAAATTTTTCTTTTGGAAGCGAGAGGCGAATCCGTTATTCGCAGCTCGCTTTTTCTTTTCGGACAAAATCAGCGATTTTTCGCACGAATTTACGACTAATCGTCCGAAGCTAAAATTTTTCGCCAAAAGCCGCGGTTATTTGCTAGAATATTTAATTGTTCGCTGAAATACGCGATTCCCGCCCGTTTTGACATCATTATTCCAAATTTCGCTTGGAAAAATCATCGTAAAATGTAAAAATCGCGCCTGAGGCGACTGCTTCTTTTCCAACCTGAAAGATTTTTTTAAAGGGAATTAAAGGCTTTTTATAAATTTAGTAAAACCGGAGTTTACGGACTGCTTCGTCGTGTGCCCGGAAATTAAATGGAAAAATCAAACAATAAAAGCGTAGAAACAAAATCAGCCGCCGCGCCCGACGGCGATTCGCCTCCGCAGCGAAAAGTTCTCGTCCTGTTCGGCACGCGTCCCGAAGCGATAAAACTCGCGCCGGTGATTCACGAGCTGAAGGCGAAGAATTTTCGCACAATCGTGGTTTCTTCCAGCCAGCATAAGGATTTGCTGAAGCCTTTTCTGAAGCTGCTCGCCGTCGAAATCGACCACGACCTGAAGGTGATGAGCCGGAATCAGACGCCGTCGCAGATTTGCTCGCGCGTTCTTTCAAAACTGGACAAGATTCTCGAAGCGGAAAAGCCGGAGATGATTCTGGTGCAGGGCGATACGACGACGACGCTGGCGGGCGCTCTCGCCGGATTTAACCGCCGCATCAAGGTCGCGCACGTCGAAGCCGGTTTGCGCTCGGGAAATCTCCACAGCCCGTTTCCCGAAGAAATGAACCGCCGCTTAACATCGCAGATAACGAGCCTTCATTTCGCCGCGACCGAGAAAAACAAGCGCAACCTGCTGGCGGAAGGCGTCTCGAACGAAAAAATCTTCGTCACCGGAAATACGGTCGTCGACTCCTTGCAGTATATTCTCAAAAATCTGACGCCGAGCGCGAAAATCGGCGCGTTGATTGAGCAGACCAAAGGCTTGAAACGCATTCTGCTGACGACGCATCGCCGCGAAAGCTTCGGCGAGACGATGAGCGGAAACCTTCAGGCGCTGGCTGATTTCGTCGAAAAAAGAAAAAACGTCTGCCTGATTTTTCCCGTTCACCCTAACCCGCACGTGCGCGCGGCGACCGAAGAAATTCTGGCGAAGCGCGAAAGAATCTTTCTGCTCGACCCGCTCGACTATGCCGATTTCGTCGCGCTGATGAAAAAATCGTGGTTGATTGTTTCCGATTCCGGCGGCGTGCAGGAAGAAGCGCCGAGCCTCGGCAAACCGCTTTTCGTCCTGCGCGAAAACACCGAGCGCCCCGAAGCGGTCGAAGCGAAAATCGCCAAGCTGGTCGGCGGCAGCCCGAAAATTTTGCAGCGGATGCTCGAAGAAAACTACGCGATTGAAACGTGGATAAAAAGCGTCCGCGAAATCAAAAACCCGTTCGGCGACGGCAAAGCCGCGAAAAAAATCGTCGAGATTCTGGAAAAGGAATTCAGCGCGAAAACGCAAAGAACGCAGAGAGTAACGCTTGCGGCGAGAAGCCGACCGGAATTTCAAATCTGAAAGCCGGTCTTCGGTCTTTGGACTTCGGTCTTAGTTTTGAAATTTTAATTTGAAATCTGAAATCTGAAATCTGAAATCTAAAACTGAAATCTGAAATTTGCAATGAATCAAACGCCTGAAAACAAAAAACATCTTCTGACCGTTCTGGTCGAAGACTATTTTCACGTCGGCGCGTTTGAAAATCTCATCCAGCAGCGAAACTGGTCGCGCTTTGAGCCGCGCTACGAGCGAAACACTTTGAAAACGCTCGATTTGCTGGACGAATTCGACACCAAAGCGACGTTTTTCGTGCTCGGCTGGATTGCCGGGCAAAATCCGAAGCTCGTCCGTGAAATCGCCGCGCGCGGTCACGAAATCGCTTCGCGCGGCTTTTATCATCGCTCGCTGCGGCAATTGACGCCCGAAGAATTTCGCGAGGATTTGCGCAAATCCAACCGCGCGCTGGAAGACGCAGGCGGGCAGAAAATTATCGGCTACCGCGCGGCGGAAAAGCTTTCCTACGAGAAGGACGCGTGGATTTTCGACGTGCTGGCGGAGGAAGGCTTCGTTTACGACGCTTCTTTTCTGCCGACGCTCAAACAGGAAAAACAGAAGCGTTTCGCGCATCAGGTTCACACGGGCGGCAAAGCCGTCTGGGAATTTCCGTATTCGACGCGCGATTTGGGCTTGGGACTTCTCCCGATTTCCGGCGGCAATTATTTTCGCCAGATTCCCTACACGCTGATGCGCAAAGCCGTCCGCAACTGGACGGAAAAATACGACGAGCCGTTCGTTTTTTATTTTCACGTCTGGGAGCTCGACCCGGAACAGCCGCGCATCTCGGCGGCTTCCAGCTACAACCGCGTCCGCCATTACCGCAAGCTCGACAAAATGGAATGGATTTTAAGAGAAAATCTACAGCTTTATAATTTTGTCGATGCGGCGGATTTTTTAGGCATCAAGTCAGAACCATCTGCGGTAGCGGATGGTTTAAGCCAGGAAACTCTAAACTTAAATCCAAACGTTTCAACCGCTAATCTTCAACCGCCCACTACCGCAGGCGGTTCCGACATTTCCATCGTCATTCCCTGCTACAACGAAGAGCCGACGCTGCCTTATCTCGCCAACACTCTGAAAGGTCTGGAAGAAGATTTGCGCGAAAATTACCAGCCGGAATTTATCTTTATCGACGATTGCAGCACGGACGCGACTTTCGAGCGATTACAGGAAATTTTCGGCGCGCGGGAAAACGTGCGGATTGTCCGGCACGACACGAATCGCGGAGTGGCGGCTGGAATTATGACCGGCTTGCGCGAATCGCGGGCGGACGTCGTCTGCTCGATGGACTGCGACTGTACTTACGACCCGCACGAGCTGAAAAAAATGCTGCCGCTTTTGACGGAAAACGTCGATATGGTCACCGCTTCGCCGTATCACGCGAGCGGCGGCGTCCGCAACGTTCCCGAATGGCGGCTGTTTTTGTCGAAAGGCGCGTCGTGGCTTTACCGCCGCGTTCTGCGCTCGAAGTTAAACACTTATACGAGCTGTTTTCGCGTCTATCGCCGCAGCTCGGTCATCGATTTGAATTTAAAAGAAACCGGCTTTCTCGGCGTTGCGGAAATGCTCGGCAAGCTGGATTTGCGCGGCGGGCGCATCGTCGAATATCCGGCGACTCTGGAAGTGCGCCTTTTCGGATTTTCCAAGATGAAAACGGCGCGCACGATTTTCGGGCATTTAAAGCTGCTCTCGCACCTGGCAAAGCTGCGTTTTTTCGGAAACCGGGAAGCTATTGAAATTTCTTTACCGAAGGAAAATCTCGAAATCGTTCCGAGAGAAAAAAATTAAACGGGCGGGCGCGAAATAAGTATGATTTTTGAAGTTTTTTCACTAAAATAACTTTTGCCCACCGAAAAACTTTTCCATAAACGGGAAAAATTTATTTCCCGTCCATCCGGCAAGCTGCCGAGGCTGCTCTGAAAATCTTTCCGATATTTCCGGACTTTTGAAACAATATGAGACCGACATTACAGACAGAAATTATCAGGCTGCCGTCCGACCAGGACGCTTCGGGCAGAACTTTCGGCGCGGAAGAAATCGCCGCTTTGACCGAGGTTCTGGAATCGGGAACTTTAATCACGACCAAAGGCAAATTCGGCAAGCTTCTCGAACAGAGCTTTGCCGAGCGTTTGGGCGTCAAATACGCTTACGCCTGCAATTCCGGTTCAGCCGCCGTGCACACGGCGATTGCCGCGATAAATCCGAATCCGGGCGAGGAAATCGTCACCACGTCGATAACCGATATGGGCGCGCTGACTCCGATTATCTTTCAGGGCGCGATTCCGGTTTTCGCCGACGTCGACCCGAAAACACTGAACGTGACGGCGGAAACGATTGAAAAAGTCCTGTCGGAGAAAACCCGCGCGATTGTCGTCACGCACCTGTTCGGCAATCCGTGCGAGATGCGGGCGATTATGGAGCTTGCCGATTCAAAAAACATTCCGGTCATCGAGGACACGGCGCAGAGCTTTCTCGCCGAATGCGACGGAAAATACGTCGGCACAATCGGAAAAATCGGGGCGTTTTCCTTCCAGCAGGGCAAGCAAATGACGTGCGGCGAAGGCGGAATCGTCGTCACCGACGACGACGAGCTGGCGCGCCGGATGTATCTTTTCATCAACAAAGCGTGGGGCTACGGCGACCCGAATCCCGACCATTATTTCGCCGCTTTGAATTACCGGATGACCGAATTGCAGGCGGCTCTGGCTTACGAACAGTTGAAAAAGCTCGACGCCTGCGTCCGCCAGCGGCAGCGAATGGCAAAGCTGCTCGACGAAAAACTGGCGGGCATCGACGGTATCGAAAGCTACAAACCCGCCGAAAATTCGACGATGACTTACTGGAAATACTGCCTGCGCGTGGACGATACGAAAATCGAGGACGGCGCGGTCGGTCTGGCAAAGGCGCTGAAGGTTTACGACGTCGCCAGCGCGCCGCGCTACGTCGTCAAGCCGGCGTTTATGTGCCGCGTTTTCACCGAGCAGAATACTTTCGGCGACAGCCGTTACCCGTTCAATCTCGCGCGCCCGGAAGCGGTCGATTACTCGAAGGAGAAATTTGAAGGCACTTTTAAGGGCTTGCACGACGTTCTGGTTCTGCCCTTTAACGAGCGCTACGAGGAAAAACACGTCGAATTTCTGGCTTCGTCAATCCGCGAAGCCGTTGAGGCTGCGAAGGTGAAATAAACCGCGGAGACGCGGAGACGCAGAGAAAAATTAAGTAAATAAAAAGCGTATCTTAAATTTTTTCTAAAAATCTCCGCGTCTCCGCGTCTCTGCGGTGAAAATAAAATTATGGAAAAACTCAGGTTCGCATTAATCGGAACGGGCGGCATCGCTCAAACCTACGCGCAGGCGTTTCAGACGAGCGAATGCTGCCGTCTGGTCGCCGTTGCCGACGTGCGTAAAGAGTCGGCGGACGCTTTTGCCGAGCCTTTCGGGGCGAAAAGCTACGGCGATTATAAAACGCTGGCGGAAAACGAGACGGTTGACGCCGTTATCGTTTCCACGCCGCCGGATTCGCATCCGGAAATCGCGATGTTTTTTATGAATCGCGGCGTTCACGTATTGTGCGAGAAACCGCTCTGCCTGAGCGCGGCGGAAGCGCGCGAAATGCTCGACTGCGCCGAAAAAACGGGCGTCCGGTTTACGATGGCTTCCAAGTTTCGCTACGTCGAAGACGCCGTCAAAGCCAAAGCGATGGTCGCTTCCGGCATTTTGGGCGAAATCGTCCAGTTTGAAAACGCTTTCACGGCGAAAGTCGATATGTCGCGGCGCTGGAACTCGGACAAACAGGCGAGCGGCGGCGGCGTTCTGATTGACAACGGCACGCACTCGGTCGATATTATCCGCTATTTTCTCGGCGCTATCGAAGAAGTTCTGGCGGTCGAAACCGGCGCGACACAGAATCTCGCGGTCGATGAAAACGTCAAAATGCTCGTCAAAACCCGGAACGGCGTGACGGCAAGCGTCGATTTGACGTGGGGCATAAACAAGGAATTGCCGTATTTTATCAGCATTTACGGCACGAACGGCAGCCTGCACATCGGCTGGCGCGAATCGAAATACAAGCTCAATTCAAATCCCGATTGGACTCAGTTCGGCAAAGGCTACGATAAAGTGCAGGCGTTTCGCGCGAAAATCGAAAATTTCGCCCGCGCCGTTCGCGGCGAGGAAGATTTGCTGATTAAGCCGGAAGACGCTCTCGCCTCGGTCGAAGTCATCGAAGCGGCGTATAAATCGCTGAATCAAAACCTTTGGCAGAAAGTAATTGAAAAATCCGACGCCGCGTCGCGCTGACGCAGCCGCGAATCTCAGGTCTTATGGAAAACAAAACCTACACTCTCATCGGAGCAGACGGAAAGCCTTACAAAAGCGCGGCGAAAGGCACGCTCGGCGGGCATCGCCGCGATAAAATCTACGGCACATTAGATTGCAAAGGCGCGAAAATGTGGATTGCCAAAGGTCATTACGTCAAACAGCGCGTCTTTTTCTCCGACGAAGCGACGGCGATTGCCGCCGGTTATAGACCTTGCTCCGGATGTTTAAAAGAAAAATACGCTGAATGGAAACTTAAAAATGCCTAAAATCCATCCGACGGCAATCATCGAGGACGGCGTAAAAATCGGCGAAGGCACGAGCGTCTGGGACAGCGTGCATATTCGTCACGGCGCGGAAATCGGCGAGGAATGTATCGTCGGCGAAAAAACCTATATCGCCTACGACGTAAAAATCGGCAATCGCGTCAAAATCAACGCGATGGTTTACATCTGCGCCGCCGTGACGATTGAAGACGGCGTGATGATTTCCGCTTCGACCACGTTTACCAACGACCGTTTCCCGCGCGCCACGTTTCCCGATTTGAAAACTCTGCGCCCGTCCGAGCCTGACGAGCACACGCTGCCGACGCTCGTGCGCGAAGGCGCGACCATCGGCG
>JALZHR010000170.1 GCA_030860665.1 Acidobacteriota bacterium | reverse complement strand
ACATCGCGGTCAAGTCCGAGGACTTGGAACGAGACGTGCGCGAGTACGAGCGCATGGGCTTCCGCGTGGAGACTAAGTACCACGACTGGGCGATGCTCCGCGACGACCGCGGCTTCGGCATCGCGCTGCTGCCGCCTGGCTCGAAACATCCGCCGCATATCGGGATGCGGGTCGAGACTCTGGCGGAACTGGAAGCAGCCGCCGCGCGCGAAAATCGCCCGATAAAACCGCACCGCGACGGAACTTCGTCCTTTTACACGAAAGGCATCGACGGCAACATCGTCGAGCTGATTTATTATCCGGAAGATTTCGGAAAATAACTTGAGCCACGAAAGGACACGAAATTTTTTGTTTTCTTTCGTGTTCTTTCGTGTCCTTTCGTGGCTAATCTCTTATGGAAAAATTGCCACGCGAATTTTACACGCGCGACGACACGCTTCAGGTCGCGCGCGATTTGCTCGGAAAAATTCTCGTCGTTCCGACCGCTGCGGGCGAAAGGGTTTCCGGCGTCATCGTCGAGACGGAAGCTTATCTAGGCGCGATTGACAAAGCGGCGCATTCCTACGGCAACTGCCGAACGCCGCGCACCGAGATGATGTTTGCCGAAGGTGGTAAGGTTTATATTTTCTTTATTTACGGGATGTATTTTCAGTTTAATATCGTCACCGGCGCGGTCGATTCGCCGACCGCGGTTTTGATTCGCGCCGTCGAGCCGGTCGAAGGCATCGGGATTATGCGCCAGCGGCGCGGCGGGAAGGCAATGAAGGACGCGAATTTAACGTCCGGTCCCGGAAAGCTCTGCATCGCTTTCGGCATCGATAAAGCGTTTAACGGCGCGGATTTGCTCGGCGAAAAAGTCTGGCTCGAAGAAGGCGCGGCGTTTCCGGACGCGCAAATCGCCAGCGGAAAGCGCATCGGCATCGATTACGCGCAGGAATTTGCCGAAAAGCCCTGGCGCTTCTGGGTGAAAGATAATTCGTTCGTCAGCCGAAAATAACCTTAAAGGGCTGTGCGCAATAACAGCGATTAATCAAACAAGAACGAAGCCGCCCGGTTTCTTTTCCCGGGCGACTCCTCTTGATGAATCCGCTAAATTTTTCAACCGGCTAAGCCGCCAGATATTGATTGATAATCGGTTCGAGTGTATCAAAGTCAAGTGGTTTGGGTATTAAATCATTACAGCCCGCTTCGATTGCCTTTTTATAATACGAGCTGCCGAAAGCGGTCACCGCGATAATCGGTACTTCCGACGCCGGAGCCACTTGTCTGATAAATTTCGTCGCCGTCAGCCCGTCTACCATCGGAAGGGAGATATCCATCAGAATAAGGTCGGGGTGAAGCTGCTTAACTTTATCTACTGCTTCAATTCCGTCTGTCGCCTCGATAACCTGATAACCGTAACTTTCCACGAGAAATTTCATTAAATCGCGCGTATCGTCATAATCTTCTACAATGAGAACTTTCTTCGCTGCCATATAACACCCATCAGCTATGAATAATATTAAAATCAATACATAAAATACCAATAAATAATTCCGCTTCCTTCTTAAGCAACTACAATGCCAGAAGGATAAAAAGTTAAAGTAAATTCTTATCAATCAGGCATCTGTCGCCGTAACCGCTGTAAATTAAACGTCGCG
This sequence comes from Acidobacteriota bacterium, assembly GCA_030860665.1. Lineage (GTDB taxonomy): Bacteria > Acidobacteriota > Blastocatellia > Pyrinomonadales > Pyrinomonadaceae > JALZHR01. Next base: position 7,212 of record JALZHR010000170.1, on the reverse strand, counting down.
GGAAACGAAAAAGTTGCCCGTTTTTAACAGACGGCTGCTCGCCGCCTCGTTTGCGATAAAAAAAGGCAGCCCGGCGACAGGCAGTAAAAAGGGAGCGATTAGCCGACTTTTCTTCAAAAAGCTAACGCTCCCTCTTTATTCCGCGCTTCCACTGGACACGGAATCTTCGGTTTTCGTTTGTCTGAAAGCAAATCTGTTTCTATAAAGAAAAGCGTAAAACTTCCGTCATTCCATAAAAGTCGCCGGCTGCGGCGGGCACGGCAATAGTTTTTTTCGGCGGGATTTTGTATATTCAAGGAATTATGAAAAGTCTCTATCCGGAAATCGAGCCGTTTGATTCGGGAATGCTGAAAGTTTCCGATATTCACGAAATTTATTACGAGCGTGTCGGGAACCCGCAAGGGATTCCGGTCGTCTTTCTGCACGGCGGACCGGGCGGCGGATTGATTCCGCTCTACCGGCAGTTTTTCGACCCGCAGGCGTTTCACGTCGTTTTGTTCGACCAGCGCGGCGCGGGCAAATCCACGCCGCACGCCGAGCTGAGCGAGAACACGACGTGGGATTTGATTCGCGACATCGAAGCTTTGCGCGAAAAGTTCGGCGTCGAGAAATGGTATGTCTTCGGCGGCTCGTGGGGCAGCACTTTGAGTTTGGCTTACGCCGAAACGCATCCCGACCGTTGTCTGGGCTTAATCCTGCGCGGAATTTTCCTGACCAGGCGCAAGGAATTATTGTGGTTTTATCAATACGGAGCGAGCGAGATTTTTCCCGATTTCTGGGAACGCTACCGCGACGAGATTCCGTTTGAGGAACGCGGCGATTTTATGAGCGCCTATTATAAACGCCTGACCAGCGACGACGAGGCGACGCGCCTGTCAGCCGCCCGCGCGTGGAGCGTCTGGGAAGGCTCGACCTCGAAGCTCTACCCGGACAAAAATTTGATGGAGCATTGGGAAGGCGAGCACGAAGCGCTCAGCCTGGCGCGCATCGAGTGTCATTATTTTATGAACAATTCGTTTTTCCCGTCGGAAAACTATTTAATCGAAAACGTGGACAAAATCCGGCATCTCCCGACCGTGATTGTGCAGGGACGCTACGACGTCGTCTGCCCGATGACGTCGGCGTGGGAACTGCACCGGGCTTTTCCGGAAGCCGAGCTGATCGTCGTGCCGGACGCCGGGCATTCAGTTTCCGAAAGAGGAATCAGCGCCGCGCTCGTCGATGCGATGGAGAGAATCAAGGAAAAAGGTCAAAGTTAAAAGGCTGAAAACGCTTTTTTAATGGCAACATTCCGCAAATCGCGTTATGATGAGAAAAAGGCGCGCGCTGGAGAAGAAGACTTGCCCGGCGTCGCGCGTGTTTAGAGGACTGGTATGAATTTTATATTTGGATTAGGAACTTACGAGATACTTATAATCGTGGCGATTTTGTTTTTGCTGTTCGGCGCGACCCGCCTGCCGCAGCTGGCGAAATCGCTCGGACAGACGCGCAAGGCGTTTCGTGAAGGAATGCGCGAAGCCGAAGAAGAGGAACGCACAGAGCAGGAACAGAAACGCCTGCAAAACGCGCAGAACGTGACGAACCTGAATTCGGCGTCCGCCTCGGAATTGGACGACGAAACGCTTTTTGAAGAAGCCCGCCGCCGCGCCGCGCAGATAAAGCAGCAATAAGCAAGGCAAAAGGCAAAAGGTAAAAGGCAAAAGTAAAAGGCAAAAGTAAAAAAACAAGAGCTAAAATCCTGATTTTGCCTTTTACTTTTTACCTTTTGCCTTTTGCCTTGCTAAACCTTTTCGCCCGTGACGAGCGTCGCTTTGACGGAAAAGCGAAAGCTCAGGTTTCCGTCCTCGTCATCGACCAGTTGAGTGAGTTCCTTGCGAACTCGCTCTTTTTGTTTCTCGTTCAGAAATTTCAGCCAGACCGGCAGCAGAAAATCGGCGACGAGCGTGGAATTGACGAATTCCGCGCCGTTTTCGTATTCAAAAATCTCGTTCTGCGTTTCCGAAGCGACGTTTTTCAAGCCCGCGTTTTGCGCCAGCTCTTCGACTTGCCAGGCGGTCGGCAATTCCTTGATGAGATTTTCCGCCTCAGTGCCGCCCGCGCCCATATTGCCGTTAAAAAATATTTCCCAGAGAAAGGAAAAAATCTCGCCGAAGCTGCCCGAAGTGACTGTAAAGACGGCGACCTTGCCGCCGGTTTCGGTGACGCGCGCGGCTTCGACGAGAAATTCCCGCAAATCGGCGGGGCGCACGAAGCTGGCGTCGGCTAAAACGGCGTCGAAGCTTTCGTCTTCAAAGCGGCGCATCGAAAAATCGACTTTCGCGCGGACGGCGGCGGCTTTGTCGCGGGCGATGGTGAGAATGTCTTCGTTCTCGCTGGTCGCGTACATTTTCGTGTCCTTGCCGATGGTCTGGCGCAGCGCCAGGGCGTGATTGCCCGTTCCGGCGTTGATGTAGAGAAATCTTTCCTCGTTGGAAAATTTAATGTGCTTGTCAACCAAATCGGTAAAGCGCAGCGTCCAATCGTTGTCGATATACAAATCGCGCAAAAAGGCGAGTTCTTTTTGTGTTTTGCTCATATCAATATTATAAGTCGTCAATCGTCAATCGTGAATCGTAAATCGTAAACGGTGAATCGTGAATCGAAGGTTTTGCGCATCACGAGTTGGGAGCGAAATATTAAATCGTTAATTGCAGATTCTTTCTATTTACGATTTACTATTCACGATTGACGATTTACGATTCACGATTCACCAATTTATGGCAAAACACATCCGAGAGTTGTTTGATTTGACGGGCAGAACGGCGATTGTCACGGGCGGCTCGCGCGGCATCGGCAAGGAAATGGCGGAAGCCTTGGCGGAAGCGGGCGCGAACCTGATGCTCTGCGCGCGGCGCGCTGAATGGCTGGACGAAACGGTCACGGAATTTCAGGCGAAAAACTTCAACGTCGCCGCGCGGCTCGCCGACGTTTCAAAACCGGAAGACATTCAGGCGGTCGTGGATGAAACGCTGGAAAAATTCGGGCAAATTGACGTTTTGATAAACAACGCCGGAATCTCGTGGGGCGCGATACCCGAAGATATGCCGCTCGCGCAGTGGCAGAAAGTGATTGACGTAAATCTGACGGGCTGTTTCCTGTTCGCGCAGGCAGCCGGGCGCGAGATGCTGAAACGCCGCAGCGGCTCGATTATCAACATCGCCTCGATTTCCGGCATCACTTCCTCGGCAAACGGTCCGTATTACGCCGGATATGTGGCGAGCAAAGCCGGTTTGATTGGTTTAACGAGAGAGCTGGCGGCGAGCTGGGGACGGCGCGGCGTCCGCGTTAACGCGATTGCGCCCGGATTTTTTCATTCGCGTTTGGCGGATGCCGTGATTGACCGCTACGAGGGCGACATCCGCGACAACAACCCGATTCCGCGCGTCGGAGCGGAAGGCGAATTAAAGGGAATCACGGTTTTTCTCGCGTCGGATGCCTCAAGCTATGTCACCGGACAAACGATTGCGGTCGATGGCGGAATGACGGTTTGAAGAAGTTGCAGAAAGTTGCAGAAAGTTGCAGAAAGTTGCAGGAAGTTACAGAAAGTTGCAGATAGTTGAGAGTTGCAGAAAGTTTGCAAATCGCTAGAATTTAATTATCTGCTGCAACTATCTTTATGCAACTATCTTTATGCAACTATCTGCAACTATCTGCAACTTTCTGGAAACTTTTTTATGAACTACGCTGCAACAACGCTTAATCTGGCTTCGATTCTGGAGCATCACGCGCGGCTTGCGCCGCAGAAGGAAGCCATCGTCTGGAACGAGATGCGTTTTACCTTCGGGCAGCTCAACGCTCTGGCGAACCGCGTGGCGAATGCGCTGACGGAAATGGGCATCGGCTACGGCGATAAGGTCGCGCTGGCTTGCCCGAATCTGCCCTTTTTCCCGATTGTTTATTACGGCATCATCAAGACGGGCGCGAGCGTCGTCCCCGTTTGCATTTTGTTCAAGCCGCGCGAGGTCGAATATCACCTGCGCGATTCCGACGCGAAAGCCGTTTTCGTTTTTGAGGGAACGCCCGAATTTCCGCTCGGCAGCGTCGTCAAAGAAGGTTTCGATCAGGTGGAAACCTGCGAGCATCTAATCGTGATGACCATCAACCCGACCGCGCCCAGCCCGTTTCCCGGTCACAAAACCTTAACCGAGATTACCGCCAGCCAGCCCGAAACGTTCGACAGTTATCCGACCAAGCCGGAAGATACGTGCGCGATTCTCTACACTTCGGGGACGACCGGGCAGCCGAAAGGCGCGGAGCTGACGCATTTCAACCTGATAACGAACATCACGACCGCTTACAGCATACATCTGCCGGTGCTGGATTTTACGGACGGCAACCAGAAAACCTGCCTGATAACGCTGCCGCTGTTTCACACGACCGGGCAGACCGTGCAGATGAACACGAACATCTACGCCGGAAACCGCGTCGTCCTGCTGCCGAAATTCGAGCCGAAAGCGACGCTCGAAACGATGGAAAGGGAAAAGGTTAATTTCTGGGTCGGCGTGCCGACGATGTATTGGGCGCTTTTGAAATACGTCGAGGAAACCGGCTACGACGTCAGCCGCATCCGCGAGACTATGAACGTGCCGACTTCGGGCGGCGCGCCGATGCCGGTCGAGGTGATGAAGGAATTTGAAAAAGTTTTCGGCTTGCGCATTCTGGAAGGCTACGGCTTGTCGGAAACGTCGCCGCTCGCCTGCTTTAATCATTTCGAGAAGCCTTCCAAGCCGGGAACGGTCGGGCAGGCGATTTTCGGCGTCGAGGTCAAATGCGTGGACGAAAACGACGTGGAAGTTCCGCGCGGCGAGCGCGGCGAAATCGTCATTCGCGGCACGAACGTGATGAAAGGCTATTACAAGCGCCCCGAAGCGACCGCCGAAGTTCTGCGCAACGGCTGGTTTCACACCGGCGACGTCGGCGTTATGGACGACGAAGGCTATCTGGCAATCGTCGACCGCAAAAAGGATATGATTCTGCGCGGCGGCTACAACGTCTACCCGCGCGAGCTGGAAGAAGTGATTATGACGCACCCGGCGGTCTCGCTCGTCGCCGTCGTCGCCGTCCCCGATGAAAGATTGGGCGAAGAGGTCAAGGCGTTTATCGTCAGAAAACCGGGCGCGAGCGTGACCGAAGAAGAAATGATTGAATGGTGCAAAGGGCAGTTTGCGGCGAATAAATACCCGCGCCACGTCGAGTTTCGCGACGAGCTGCCGCTCGGCAACACCGGAAAAATTCTGAAACGTGCGTTAAGAGAGGAAACGGGAAAGTGAAAAGGTGAAAAAGTTTAAGCAGGGACTTTGGCACGTTAAAGGCGGCAGACAAGCGCAACCGGGTTTTAGGGCGGTTTTCCCGGCGGCATCTTTCAAGGTTTAGACACAAGCCTCCGGAAAGCAACAAAACCCGTCTATGTTGATTTATGCGGCGGGCTGGATTTAAATTTAAAGGAAAATTAAATTAGGTGGAACATCGGCAATTCATTTATAAAGCAGGCGGCAGAAAGCGTCTCGAAAATCACGACCCGGATTTCACGGCGGATTTCACCGGTGAGCAGGAGGCGCAGGAAGTCGTGCAAAAGAACGCTGAGCTTTTGGCGAAGTATCAGGATATGCTGATGGCTCACGAAACAAAAGGCTTACTGATTATTTTTCAGGCGATGGACGGCGCCGGCAAAGATGCGACCATCAAGCACGTTATGTCGAGCCTCGACCCGCAAGGCTGCGAGCTGAAGATGTTTAAAGAGCCGACCGAAAAAGAGCTTCGCCACGATTATCTCTGGCGCGCAACGCAGTCAATTCCGGCGCGCGGGCAGATTGGAATTTTTAATCGCTCTTACTACGAGCAGGTTATTACCGAGCGAGTTCATCCTGAAAAGCTCAAAGAGCAGCAGCTGCCTGCCGAAGCCGCCGGAAAAGACGTCTGGAAAAAACGCTTTCGCCACATCAATAATTTCGAGGAATATCTGCTCGACAACGGCATTCACGTGCTCAAGTTCTTTCTTCATCTTTCAAAAGAAAAGCAGCGCCAGCGCCTGTTGGAAAGAATCGAGCGGACGGAGAAGAAATGGAAATTTTCGATGGACGACATCCGCGAACGCGAGCATTGGAACGATTATCTGAAGTTCTACGAAGAAGCGTTTAAACAAACAAGCACGGGAACAGCGCCCTGGTATATTATTCCGGACAATCACCGCTGGTTTGCGCGCGCCGTAGTCGGTTCGATTATCCTGGAGAAACTCAAATCCCTGCATTCGAAGTATCCGGCTGTGAGCGAAGAAGAAAGGAAGAATATGGCAAAGGCGGCGCGAACGCTTGAGAAGGATGCCGCGGGTCGCAAATAAATTCAGCTTTCAGCCAGTAAGACCCGGCAAATCCGGCGGCGGCGTCATCAGATTTGCCGGAATCCTCAAAGGCGGCGCTGCCCGGCAAGATTAATTGCATAATCGTATCTGCCGCATTTTTAATATGTATAGGTTAAACAAAACAGCTAATATCGTTACGTAACTATAAGTAAATGAGCTATTTATGAAAGTGCGGGTTTTATTTTTCGGTGCCACTGCCGACGCCGTTGGCGAAAGGCAAATTGAATTCGATTTGGCGGAACGGACGAAATCGGGCGACGCTTTCCGGCATATTCTCGGACGATTTCCGCAACTTGAAGAACATTCGCTGCTTTTTGCCGTCAATCAGCAATACGCCGACGGCGACGAAACGATTCAAAATGGCGACGAGCTGGCGATTTTTACAGCCGTTTCGGGCGGTTAGGACATTTATCATTGAACATTTATCATTTATCATTGAAGAATTTGATAAATGATAAATGTTCAATGATAAATGATTTTTTTGAACTCACGACTGAGCCGCTCGACGTCGGCGCGATTGCGCGGCGTGTCGTGCCGCCCGAATGCGGCGCGACCGTCACGCTGGACGGCTACGTGCGGCGGTTTACGAAAGGGCGCGAGACGCTTTATCTGGTTTATGAAGCCTACGAGCCGATGGCTTTGAGCGAGATGGAAAAACTCGTCGGCGCGGCGCGCGAGCAGTTTGAAATCGCGCACGTCGGCATCGTTCACCGCCTCGGAAAACTGGAAATCGGCGAGACGAGCGTCGTTATCTCGGTCGGCGCGCCGCATCGCCGCGCCGCTTTTGAAGCCTGCGAATGGCTGATTAAGGAACT
>JALZHR010000154.1 GCA_030860665.1 Acidobacteriota bacterium | reverse complement strand
GGTGACGGGCGCGGGCGGCTCAATCGGCTCGGAACTCGTCCGTCAGGTCGCAAATTTTCAGCCCGCGCGCGTTTTACTGGTCGAGCGCACCGAGTTTGCGCTGTTTCAAATCGAGCGCGAGCTGGTCAGGGATTTCGCCGATTTGAATTTCGTGCCGCTTCTGGCGGACATCTCGGACGCGCCGCGAATGCGCGAGATTTTCGAGAAATTCCGACCGCACGTCGTTTTCCACGCCGCCGCGCACAAGCACGTGCCGCTGATGGAAACCAATCCGACCGAAGCGATAAAAAACAACGTCTTTGCGACCAAGCGAATCGCCGAGCTGGCGGGCGAATTCGGCGCGGGCGCTTTCGTTTTGATTTCGACCGACAAAGCCGTCAACCCGACCTCGATTATGGGCGCGTCGAAACGCGTCGCCGAGCTCGTCGTCCAGAGCCTGCGCCGGAAATACGATAAAACGCGTTATATGGCGGTTCGTTTCGGCAACGTCTTAGGCTCAGCCGGTTCGGTCGTTCCGATTTTCCGCGAGCAAATCTTAAAAGGCGCGCCGATAACCGTCACCGACCCGAAAATGACGCGTTATTTTATGACTATCCCGGAAGCCTCGCAGCTCGTTCTGCAAGCCGGCGCTCTGGGCGCGGGCGGCGAGATTTTTATTCTCGATATGGGCGAGCCGGTGAAGATTCTCGATTTGGCGGAAGATATGATTCGCCTTTCGGGCTTGCAGCCCTACGAGGATATCGACATCGTTTTCACCGGCATCCGCCAGGGCGAAAAGCTTTTCGAGGAGCTGGAAATCACGGGCGAGAATTTGCTGAAAACCGAGCACCCGAAAATTTTTATCGGCAAAATCGCCGAATATTCGGCGGAAGAAGTGGCGCAGATTCTCACGAATTTTGAAGCCGCCGTTCACGAGTCGAGCGAAGCGAAAATCCGCGCCCTGTTCAATCATTTTCTGCCCGAAGCGAAAATCAAAGACCCGCAGAAAAATCAGCCCGCCGCCGAGCCTGCCGAAACCGCCGTCAATTACCAAATCCCGACCATCGGTCAAAAGCTGACTGCCGAAAGCTGAATTCATCGGTTATAATGAATCCAAAGCCAATCGACCGGCGAATGCGAAATCAACGCGTTTTCCCGAAAAATCGGTTTTTGATTTATGCTGAAAAAAATATCTTTCGCAATTTTAATAAATTTTCTTTTTTGTCTCGTCGTCTTTGCTCAAAGCGAAAAAACCTTCTCAGGCGTTGTTTTGACCCAGCAGTTCGAGCTTGTTCCGAACGTCTCGGTCGAAGTTCGCACGTCCGGCGGAAAGCTGGAAACGACAACCGATGCCGAAGGGAATTTCTCCCTGAAAGTTCCGGCGGACGAGCCGCTTTCGGCGAAATTTTCCGGCAAAAATCTGCAAACCGTGACGCGAATTTTCGCCGCGGCTGATGCGCTCGAAAATCTGCAAATCAAAATCGCGTATATCGTTCCGCCCGTCGCCGAAAGCGTCGTCATCGAAACGAGCGCGCTGACGCCGGAAGTCGAGCGGCGCGGCGGCGATACGATTTATAAAAGTACGCTTTTCGGGCGCGACGACCAGTTGATTTTCACTTTGAACGCCGGAATCAATGCCGGGCAGCACGAGGGCGGCGGAAAATCTCTGGAAATCCGCCGTTTCGGATTTAACACCGACCACGGCGGCGTCAACGGCGGCGTCAAAATTCTGGTCGATAACGTCCAGCAGAACCAGGGAACGCAGGGACACGGGCAAGGCTATCTGGGAAATCTGAAATCGCTCTCGCCGGAACTGGTCGAGGACGTGGCAATCGTCAACGGACCTTTTTCCGCCGCTTACGGCGATTTTTCCGGCTTGGGCGTCGTGCAGATTCGCCTGCGCGAAAGCCTGCCGCAGCAATTTACGGCGCGCGTGCAGGCGGGCAGCTTCAACACGGCGCGCGGATTTTTCGCCTACAGCCCGCAGTGGAAAAACGTCGATGCTTTTCTGGCTTACGAGCCGAGCTACACGGACGGACCTTTCAAAAATCCGCTGCGTTACCGGCGCGACAACGTTTCGGGAAATCTTACCTATAAATTCAGCGAAACGCAGGCGTTAGGCTTTAAACTGAATGTCGGGCGCAGCGATTTTACCTCTTCGGGACAGATTCCGCTTGATTTGGTGGCGAGCGGCGAGCTTGACCGTTTCGGTTTTATCGACCCGGAAAACGGCGGGAAAGTCCGCGCCGGAACAATCGGAACGTATTATCGCCGCGAATGGCAATCGGGCGCGACGCTCAGAGCCGACGCTTTTCTTTCGCGCTCGCTTTTCGATTTATGGTCGAATTTTACGTTTTTTCTGAACGACCCGGTTTACGGCGACGAAATCCAGCAGCACGATTCGCGTCTGCAAGAGGGCGCAAACGTTCAGTATCTTCAGCCGTATAAATTTTTCGGCAGGCAGTCGCTTTTAACCGTCGGCGGCAATCTGCATTTCAATCAAATCAACGTCGGCTTGTATCCGTCAATCAATCGCAGCCCGAACCGCAAATTCCAGCCCGGAAACATCGACAACCCGAACGTGCTCTACACGAAAGCCGACGCTAAAGTGAACAACTACGCCGCTTACGTTCAGAACGGAATAGATTTTTTTAACGGTCACCTGCGGATTGAAACGGGCTTGCGCTTCGATTATTTCACTTTTGACGTAAACGGATTTGAATTTGGAAGTTTAAACCGCGCAGACACGGAGACGCAGAGTTTTTTAAATGATTGTTTCTCCGCGTCTCCGCATCTCTGCGGTGAAATCTTATCCGGCACGGAAAGCGAAGGAAAATTTCAGCCGAAAATTGCCGTCGTCTGGTCGCCGTTCGAACGCTTTCCGGCGTCCTTCTACGCCAATTACGGGCGCGGAATTTCCTCGCAGGACGCGCGCGGCGTGATCAGAAACCCGGAAGCGCCGAAAATTTCGACGACCGATTTTTACCAGCTCGGAACGGCTTATAATTCGCAGAGATTTTCCGCCGTTTTCAGCGCTTTTCTGATTGACCGCTCGAACGAGCAGGTTTACATTCCCGACGACGGCAGCATCGAGTTTGCCGGGCGCTCGCGCTCCTACGGCGTCGAAGCCAGAGGCTCGATAAAATTTAATCGCAACCTGAGCTTTAACGGCGGGTTGACGCAGGTTATCAGAGCCTTCTATCCCGGCGAATTTACCGCCGACAATCGTCGCGTCATCGTCGACAGCGCGCCGAAAACGGTCGCCAACGGCAGCCTTATTTTGTCGGAGCTGCGCGGCTTCAACGCCTCGCTCAACTGGCGGCATATTTCCAGCTATCGCCTCGACGGCGAGGACGAAAACATCAGGGCGAGCGGTCACGACGTGGTCGATTTTTCGCTGTCGAAACGTCTGAAAAAATGGGTCGATTTGAATTTCTCGATTGATAATCTTTTCAACAAGCGATATTACGAAACGCAGAATTACTTTGAGTCGAGCGTCGCGCCCGGCGCGCCCGCCGTTTCCAGAATCCACGCCACGCCCGGCTACCCGTTTACGTTTAACGTCGGCTTGACGTTTCGCTTCGGCGCGAAAAATTAAAATTCAGTTGCCGTAATCGCAGATAAATGAACACAGGAATTTTGTTTTCATCTGTGTTAATCTTTGTGCATCCGCAGGTGAATTTTTATGACGCAGACTAAACTAACCGAAAATCGAATCTCGAAAAAAGCCGCCAGCTTTACCGAATCGGTCATTCGCGAGATGACGCGCGAGGCGATGAAATACGGCGCGGTCAATCTCGGTCAGGGCTTTCCCGATTTCGCCGCGCCCGAAGATATTAAACAAAAGGCGATGGAAGCGATTGCCGCCGACCATAATCAATACGCGATAACGTGGGGCGTGAAATCGTTTCGAGACGCGATTGCGGCAAAGACGAAATGGTTTCTCGGCTTGGAGATTGACCCGGAAACGGAAATTACCGTCACCTGCGGCTCGACCGAAGGAATGATTGCGGGAATGCTAGCCTCAGTGGACGCGGGCGAGGAAGTCGTCGTTTTCGAGCCGTTTTACGAAAACTACGCGCCGGACGCGATTTTGTCCGACGCCGTGCCGGATCACGTGCCGCTTTATCAAACGGAAAACGGCTGGCATTTTGAAAAAGACGAGCTGCGCACCGCTTTTAACGAGCGAACGAAAGCGATAATCATCTGCAACCCGAACAACCCGACCGGAAAAGTTTTCAGCCGCGAAGAGATGGAATTTATCGCCGATTTGTGCAAAGAATTCGACGCCATCGCCTTCACCGACGAAATCTATGAACACATAATTTACGAGCCGACAACGAACGACGAACGACGAACGACGAACAAACATATCTCGATGGCGCAGCTTGACGGAATGCGCGAGCGAACCGTCGTCGTCAATTCCCTGTCGAAAACTTATTCGGTCACGGGCTGGCGCGTCGGTTACTGCATCGCGCCGCCCGATATTACGGGCGCGATTCGCAAGGTTCACGATTTTCTGACGGTCGGCGCGGCGAATCCTTTGCAGCACGCGGGCGCGTATGCCCTGAGCCTGCCGGAAAGCTATTACGCCGAGCTGCAAAGGGAATACCAGCGAAAGCGCGATTTTATCGTGCCGGTCTTGCAGGAATCGGGCTTAAAATGCGATTTTCCGCAAGGCGCTTATTACGTGATGACCGACATTTCGGATTTCGGTTTTGAAAACGATATTGAATTCACGAAATTTCTGATTCGCGAAATCGGCGTTGCGGTCGTGCCCGGCTCGTCGTTTTATCAGGATAAAAATTTAGGCTCGCAGAAGGTTAGATTCTGCTTCTGCAAAAAAGACGAAACGCTCGAAGCGGCGGCGGAAAGATTGCAGAAACTGAAAGCGCGGGTTTAGCCGCGAAAGGAGCACGAAAAAAAGATAGCGCCGAAATAATACGAATTAATTTATTTTCTATTCGTGTTTTTCGCGGCTATCTTTTTTGTTTCTTCTTTCGTGCTCTTTCGTGCTCTTTCGCAGCTAAACTTCTTATGCGTTTTCGCCCTGCTTATTCGGCTGCGGGGTGATTCTCAGATAAGGTTTGACTTCCTTCCAGCCCGCCGGAAATTTTTCCTTCGCTTCGTCGTTCGACAGCGACGGGACGATAATGCAGTCGTCGCCGTCCTTCCAGTTGGCGGGCGTCGCGACGCTGTGTTTCGACGTTAGTTGCAGCGAGTCGATGACGCGCAGAATCTCGTCGAAATTGCGCCCGGTGCTTGCCGGGTAAGTGAGCGTTAATTTGATTTTCTTGTCCGGTCCGACGACGTAAACCGAGCGCACGGTCGCCGTATCGCTGGCGTTCGGGTGAATCATATCGTAAAGATTGGCGACCGTTTTATCCGGGTCGGCAATCATCGGGAAATTTACCTTTGCGCCCTGGGTTTCCTCGATGTCTCTCGACCAGCCTTCGTGCGCGTCGAGCGGGTCGACGCTCAATCCGATAATTTTTACGTTGCGCTTGTCGAATTCCGGTTTCAGCCGCGCCGCCATTCCGAGTTCCGTCGTGCAGACGGGCGTGTAATCGCGCGGGTGCGAAAACAGAACGCCCCAGCTGCTGCCGAGATACTCGTGAAAATTGATTGTTCCTTCGGTCGTTTCCGCCGTAAAATTCGGCGCTTCGTCTCCTATTCTGACTGTCATTTATACTCCTTTCGGCTTCGCCGAGCCAAAACATCTTCGGCTCGGCGCTGTTCCGTTAAAAAATTATTTGGAAGTTAGATAAATGGTATGTTTTCCGAAATCGTTTTTCAAGTTCGGCTTTCGCGGCGGCGCGCGGGGCGGGGCGAAGCAACTTTTTGAATATCCGGTGCAACCTAAAATACAAATAGTTCGTAAGGTATTTAAACCGGGCGAAAGCTCCCGAAAATTCCATTCTGAAAAATTCTGAAATTTGGAGGTTTTATGTTAAGAAAGTTATCCGCTTTTATTCTGCTGGCGACTTCGAGCTGCGCCGTTATTTATTCGCAAAAAACGCCTGACGCGCAGAAGAAGCAGCAGCCCGCCGAAAAGCCGCGCGTCGCGCAGACGATGATTTATTCCGACGTCCTCGGCAGCGGCAGCTATCTCGGCGTGCAGACGCAGGAAATCACGCGCGAAAATTTCTCGAAATACGGGCTTAACGAAGTTCGCGGCGTCGGCGTCGAAAAAGTTCTGGAAAACTCGCCGGCGGCGCAAGCCGGCGTGCAGGACGGCGACGTTATCACCCGTTTCAACGGCGAAGAAATCACCAGCACGCGCAAGCTGATGCGCCTGATTTCCGAAGTCGCGCCCGACCATCAGGCTAGGCTGACAATCTCGCGCGGCGGCAGCGAGCGCGAAATTACCGTGACGATGGGCAAGCGTCCTTTTCCCAGATTTGAAGACGGCGGCTTCGAGATGCGCATTCCGCCCATCAGCGAAGCGCCGCTGAAAATTCAAGTGCCTAACGTAGTCGTGCCGCCGGTTGCCGGACAAATGCCGCAGGTCAGACCGATGCCGCAGATTGGCGAGCTTAACAGGGACTTTATGACTTTCCGCGGCGGCAGACAAATCGGCGCGTCTCTGCTGCCTTTGAGCAAGCAGCTGGCTGAATATTTCGGCGTTAATGAAGGCAGAGGACTTTTGATTAACGACGTTCGCCCCGATTCGCCCGCCGCCAGAGCCGGGCTGAAAGCGGGCGACGTTATCGTCGAGGTCGAAGGCAAGGAAGTCAAAGGATTGGGCGATTTGATACGCGGCGTCAACGAAAAGAAAGAAGGCGATGTAACCTTGATCATCATCCGCGACCGCAATCGCCAGACCGTGCGCGTGACGCCGGAAAAATCGAAAGGCGGCGAATTTTTCTTCGAGTTTGACGATAAGGACGGCTTGCTGAACATTCCGCTGCCGTCAGTTCCGGTCGCGCCGGAAACGCCGAGCATCAAAGGTCTGGTCGAACCGATAAATATACCGGCTCTGCCCGTTTTCGCTCCGTCGCGTGTGTTATAAAAAGGCAGAAGCCCGCGCGTGAGCAAGGGCGCAAACTTTTTTAAATTAATCAATAGAAAAGGGAAAGTGATTGATTTCGCTTTCCCTTTTTTTTATTGCTGCTGCTGCGCGGCTTCCTTGGCGAGCTGATTCGCCTCGCCGCTCATCTCGCGGGCGATTTCCATATATTTCTGAAAGTTTTCTTCCTTGTCCTTAAATTCGGCTCTCGCTTTTTCGATTTGCAGCTTGTCCTTGTTGCCGAAAGCGTCGCGCAAAAGCTGCGCCGCCTGGCGTCGAAACTCGAAGGCGTCGAGCTGTTTTTTCAGACTTCCCTTTTTCAGTTGTAAATATTCCTTGTATTTTTCGTTGGTGTTCATCGCCTCGGCTTTCTCGATTTTGGAAATCGCGCTCTCGCCCAGCACGAAGCCGTCGTTGATGATATAGACAAGCTCATCGGCGATTTTTTTCACTTCGTCCACTTTCTTTTCGTTCATCGCCGTTTTCAGCTCGTCGATTTTACCCTGATTTTCCTTATACATTTTGCGGATTTTTTTGAGGTCTTCGTTCGCGTCCTGAACGACGGCGGCTGCTTCGCCGGTTTCGTCCGTCAAGCCGAAAACGTCGATGCCGCTCGATTCGGAGCTTCCGCTTTTCTGGCAGGCGGAAATAAAAAAAATCAACAGAAATAAAAATTTAACCGCAGAGACGCTGAGACGCGGAGGCTTTAAAAGCAGAAGAAAAGAGTTTTTCGGGTTTTGCCTTTTTCCTGAATTCGATTTGTAGTCTTTTGCATTTATGCTTGCTTTCATCTCTTTCTCCGCTTCTGCGGCGTCTCTGCGGTTAAATCCTAATTAATCAGACGGAAATTTGAATTATACTTGCGCCGCCAGATAAATCCGTCCAGAACGTAATGCGTCAATTGCGGAACGGCGAGCAGCGGCACGAGATACGTTTTCCAGTTTTCGGCGTCGAACCCTGCGCCGAACATCCAGTCTCGCTCGTGCCAGACGCCGCGATGCCAGAAAATTTCCTCGACATACGCCAGCGCCCAGAGCGTCGCCAGAAAAACAATCCAGTTGCCGGAAAGCGTTTGATAAAAACGCGGCGCGGTTTCCCTTCGCGAGCGCGCGTAGAAATAAACGAGCGCGAAATACGGCACGCCGTGAATTATCACGTTCGTCACCGTAAAAGCGTAGTCCGAATCGAGCGCGACGATGCCGACATACCAGCAGACGGCGGTCGTCGCCACGACAATATCCTTGCCGATGTTCAAAAAGCCGTCTCTGAAATAAAGATAGGCGGATTTTCCGAAGTAAACAACCAGCGCGAGAACGTAAATTGGAAACAGAATTTTCTCCACCAACGCGGGCAAAGCGAAAAAATCGTCCTTCACAAACCACTCGAAATTGCGCGGCAGGCTCGTCATCCAGAACGCCAGCGGATAAACGGTCGCCAGATAAATCGCCGCCGCGTCAATCCACCACGTTATTCGGGATTTCTCCTTCAATTTCGCGCGATAAAGATTAACCCAGCCGTATTGCTGCCGCACGAAATGAAAAACCGCGACCATCGCCAGCGCGCGCCAGAAAGTCAAAGCCGATTCCGAATAAAGCGCGACGCCGACCAGATAACCGGAAAGCGGCACGAGCGTGTAAAGCCAGATTCTTTTCTTAAATTCTTCAACGTCGAAATAAACGCGAAAGCTCGTCGACCAAACGTGCGCGACGTCAATCAAAAGAACCGCCGTTATCCAAGTCCAATCCGGCGATTCCCCGTGCAAAACGCCCAATTGCCAGCCGATTGCCAGAAGCAAAAGCGACAAAACCGCGCTGCCGAGAAAAACGGTCAAATCAACCGGCGCGCTGAATAGCCATTTTTGTTGTGAAACTGCTTCATTCATAAAAGCCTTATGAGTCTTTTTTATTCGGCTTTATCACTTCATTAGCTGGATACAAATTAAATGTTTGAAAAGAAGGCTTTCCAGTCATTTCAACTTCTTCGCACCATTCAATCCAAAAAAGATTATCTTCGGCTTCCAAATCCATCTCATTCTGGTCAGTGTCAACCGGAAAATCTTCCTCAATCTCAAGAAGATTTATTTTTCTTTCGGATAACGCTTTCAGAAAAGCAAATTCGGCATCATTGTAATTATCGGCTTTAACCAAACATCCGGAAAATACGCCCTGACCCGGATATTCCGGTGAGTCGTCCGCGAAAAAACCTTCAAAATTAAAACACCAAAATCTCATATTGGCTAATAAAATTAAGAAATAATAGTTAATTTCTTAAAATCTCGTTTGCCGCGCGGATTCCGTGATAAAACGCTTCCTCGAAAAGCGCGATGCCGCTTAAATCCGAGTGCGCGAAGTGAATGTTTCTGAACGGCTTTTGCGCCTGCCGTCGCGCGCCGCTCCATAAAAAGTTAGTTCGGGGCGAAATCATCGCGTGTCCCCAGCGCATAATGTCGATTCGCTCCGTCAGCCCGCGAATACTTTTGTGCGCCAGCGACAAATCCGTCAGACAGATGTCGGCAAGCTCGCGCCAGTCGGCGGCGAATAATTTGGTTCTGCCGTCGGGCGCGCACATCGGGAAATAGTATGTGAAAACCGTTCGACCGTAATCCATTCCTTTCTGATGCGTGGCGTTGACGTAGCCTAAAGAATTGCTTTCGTAAATAACGTTGTCCCACGCGAGCGGAAAATCTCTCTGAAACTGTGCCTGCGGTCGGTCTTTCAGAAAAAGATTCGCCACAAACCACGCGTTGTGTTCAAATTCCCTGATATAATCCGGCGCGTTCTGCCTGAAATCTCGAATCAGATATTTCGCCGTAAAAACGGGCGCGGCGAAGACGACTTTTTCGCAGCGCAGCCCGCGAATTTGTTTTTCCGCGTCGAGATAAACGACGTCAACGCCTTTTTCATTCGGAATTATCTCGACAACGATTGCGTTCAGGCGCGATTTTTCTTTGACTTTTTCGTGCAGGAAATTGACGAAACGACCGTTGCCTTCGGGAAAAGTGATGAACGCCTGCGATTCTTCGCCCGACCGGCGAACGCGAGAGCAGAAATAAAAAAGTCCAGCCCACGCCGAAGTCTGTTCCAGTTTCAAGCCGTAATCGTCGCGGCAGGCGTAATCGCAATACCAGACGAGGCGCGGGCTGTCGAAGCCTTTTTGTCTGAGCCAGTCGGCAAAGGAAATTTTATCGAGCGCCGTCGCTTCGGCGTCGTCCGAACATTCGGCGACGGGCAAAACGAAAGCCCGCCTGCCTCGCGCGTCGCGCCAGTTTACCCAGAAATCAATCTGCTTTTGAAACTCGGCTAGCTGGCGTTTGTCTTCCGGACTTTCGCCCGCGTGCAGATACAAGCCTTCATACCAGCGACCTTTATAAAAAACTCTTTCTTCCGGCTCGCGACATAGGAATTGTTCAGCGACGATGATTTCGCCGCTCGAGTTTCTGCCTTCGACCAGGCGCATTTCGTCCAAAAGAGAAATCAATTCGGCGTTTTCCTTAAACGGCACGGGCAGATAATGCGCGCCCCACGGATAACCGATAAAATCGTTTTTGCCGCTGCGCGCCGTGCCGCCGATTGCCGATTCCAACTCAAGCAAAACGAAATCCGCAAAATTCTCCCTGCTCAATTTCCAAGCCGCCGCGAGTCCAGCCGCGCCGCCGCCGATGATTGCGACTTTCACCGTTTCCCAATTCTGCGCCGGAACTTCAAACGAGCGATTTTCGCGCAGAATGTGACCGAGCGAAGCGTTCGCGCCGACGATTTCGCCGTCGGGAAAAGCCGGATTTTCAGAATTTGAGCCGCACGCCGAAAGCGCGAAAGGAAGTCCCAAAAAAGCGGTTAATATTTCGCGGCGCGTGAATTTCATTATTTACTGCTTATTCAAATCTGCGCCATTCGGCTTCGTAATAACGCACTAAAGCCTGATTGTCGAGGCGGTTTATCTCAACGTCTTCGATTCGGGAAATGTCCGATGGAAAAACGAACATCGAGGCTAGGGATTGTTCGTTCAGGAATTTAAGCTCGATGTTTTCGCTCAGCTTCGCGGGCGTTTCAAACGGCTGGATTTTCGCCAGCGCATAGCCCCAGATGCCGAAGCTCGGAACGGTCGTCTGAAAAGGTTTGACGAAAAATCCGGCGGTTT
>JALZHR010000139.1 GCA_030860665.1 Acidobacteriota bacterium | reverse complement strand
GCATCGTAAAGTCCGTTTACGTGAATTCCCCAACTGTTTGTACTAATGCGCGCGCCGTCGCGATATGCCTCGGCTTCGACGTTTAGCAAATTCGGCGAGGTAAAGTTCGGGTCAAAGATGACGGACGACCCGATTTTTGCGAACGGGACGACGCCCAGCCCGTAGCGAAAACCGCTGCCGTCGGCGTGCGGAAAAGCATTGAAAGGAGAGCCGTCCGGGACATAGCCGGCGAGGATGTGCGCGTTAATAGTGCCGTGCCCGTCACAGCCGAGAGTGGTCGAATTAACACTTGCGGCTCCCTGCAATCTGGCGTAAACAACGCGGCTGCTCAGATTAGGCAGCCCGAATCTGAATAAACCGAAATGCTTCGTCGCAGCCGTATTCGGCGGGCTGAAAGCTCCGGAATCGATACCGCTGTCGTTTATGTTGACGACAAAGTTTGAAGCGTCGAACTGTTCCTGCGTAAAGCCTTTGCTCGTCAGATAACTTAAGTAATTTCCTGGCGTCACTGCGTCACCCGCAAAATTGCCTGTGAGAATAAGGTCCTGCCGCTCGTCGGTTTTTACCGGCTCAACCCACGGAGTAATTGAAATGACGTCAGGTCTGTTTGAGAGAGCTTCAATATCGCTTTCACTGATTGAGATAACCAGATTGATGTAGTGCAGGACGTTCCATCGCCTGACCGCCGCTGCTGCCGGCGCCGCTGCCGATTGCATCCGGTTTATTTCATTCAACGTTCGCTCATTTTCTTCTGTATCCTTAAACAGTTGTACGACGACTTTCACCGCATCGCCGGCTGCGCCTGAGGCGGCGTCCGGCGAGACTTTAGCGGAGATAGATATTTTCGGTGAAATCCGGTATTGAGGCAGATATTCGCCTTCCCACTCAACCGGGCTGCTTTCGGCAGACATCGAACGCACCCGCAAATTTTGCAAACTGCTCGCTTCTCCGTAAACGAGATAAGCATAATTGGGTATGTAATCTACTATTTTCAGACCGGCGTTTTTTAATTCCTGAAGCCACTCAGGGCGAATCGGACCGCGAAATTTCACCAGGCGCATCCGTTTGCCCGGCGATGACTGGTTCTGCGCAGCGTTGCGCAGTAATTGCGCGTCTTCGGATTTAACGTCAATCCGTCTCGCGTTCAGCATAATAACCGATTCTTCGGCTACCGAGTCGGGCTTCGTCCCACCGGTTTCTAAATTATTTAATGAAGTTTGTTTTTCCTCTGATTTTTTCAAATTTCCGGCGGCAGCCTTTAAGCCTTTTGACTCGAAAAGCATATAAACGGAAGCCGCAATCAGTAAAAGCAATAAAATCAAAAGCGAAACATGAGAAAGTTGTTTTTTTAATTTCATAATCCTTTTTATTGAGAATTTAATTTCTTTACTCTGGTTTTCAACAGTATCCCTGGGGGTTTTACTGTTTAAATTCACCGAGCTTAATTTTCGTTTCTACCGCCTTAATTACACGTCGCGCAAATAAAACCTGCCGCACGCAATTTGTCATTCAACGGTTCGGCGCGAAAAAGTTTCTGGAATTCCGTTTTAGGCGGAAAATTTCCGGCAACTGTTTTTTTTATTTTTTAAAATTCTTTTCCGTTTGAAAATCCGATATGAGGACTTCTGAGAAAATGAGTCTCTTGTCCGCAGGTTTCATTTTTTGAAAAGAAAATAAAGTAAAATTTACCTCGCCGCATTCAAAATCAGCCTCGTTAAAAGCGACGGCAGAAGCTTAATTGATGCGTTCGGTAATCAAAAAGATAACCTGAAGATTCATTTAAAATCTTCAATTCATTTCAAATTTTCTTTGAAATTTTTCAAAAACCGGCAAAATCCATCTCAAATCAGGCAAAAATTATCCGTCGCACAACAAATTATAAAAACGCTGTTTCGCGTTCGTCGCCGAGGCTCGGTTTCAAACGCCGGTTTAGACAGAAAATGGCGATGCGCGGCTTCCGGCTAAACAACCGTGGTTTTCAGAACGAGCGAAAAAAGCGATTTAATTGCTTTCGTAGCCAGACTAATTGCCTCAACTACGGATTTTTATTTGGTTTATCTGTTGGTCGCTTCGGAGTGCGCGGCGTTAATCAGTCCGATTAGAGTAGAATCGAAAAAATCCTGATTGTCTTTATTATCGCCCGCAAATTTTTGCCGCCACGCAGTTATCTCCGGCTTATTTCGGATTGTTTCCCGAATTTTTTCGCGATTCTGAAGCCCCGCTCCCAGACGGAAGGTTTCCGCATAAACATCGGAAACAATGAGCTGTATAAATTCTGTGACCTGCTTCATATAAACTTTGCCGCTCTCGCCGCGAAAAATTTCGCCATGACCGGGAACAATCGTCTGCGCATCTATCAAAGCCATCTTTTGCAAAGTTTTGCTGAAATCAACGGGGAAGCCGCCGAAAAGGTAGGGAACGGGCGAAACCAGCAAATCGCCAGTGATTAGAATCTTTTCCTGCGGCAGATAAACAATCGTGTCGCCAGCCGTATTGCCGCGCCCCAGATGTTTGATTTGCACCTGGCGATTTCCCAAATCAACGCTCAGCTCGTCGGAAAAAGTAAAATTGGCGGTGCGATCGACAATCGTTTTAAATTCGGCGTGAACCGTCTCGATGCCGGCAATTGCATTCTGGTAATCTTTTTTTTCGTCTTCGGTTAAAGCCTTGCCGCTGTTGTCTTTTCCGGTCTGTAGAAACTGGCGAAAAACTTCGGCGCGGCGCGGAAAACGCTCGAACCAGCCCGGATTAAAGCCCGCGCTGCTTTTCGCGGTTTCCTGATGAGCGATAATTGTCAGCGGCGTGAAAGATTCCCAATAAGTGCCGTTACCTAACGTATGGTCAAAATGCCAGTGCGTGTTGACCAGATAACGGACGGGTTTGTTCGTCCACTGTTTGATTTGCGCAATGTCCTCGCGGGCGGAAGACGGAAGATAACACGAATCCACGACTAAAGCTTCTCTCTCGCCGATAACAACAGTTGTGTTTCCCTGCGGAAAAGTGTCGGGCGCGTCCTTATGCCGGATGACGTAAACACCCTCAGCTATTTTTGAGGTTGTCCGCTCTTTCGTTTTGACTGAGTCCGATGATATGGCAAAGACATTTACCGAAGCGAGCAGAATACACAGTCCAACAAATTTTATTAAGTTTTTTTTAAGCATTTTTCTACAATTTATTCCATTCGGGGTTTGGAAAGATTCTTTCCAAATATAATTTTTTTCCATTAGCCGAAAAGAAGCAATAACTTAGTGACAAGCCGCAGATGATGGATGATAAAACGAGGAATCCGGTTCAAATGAGTATTCCTTATACTACGCGCATCAAGAGGTATGATTTATTGGCAGGCGCACGGCTAAGCGTGAAACTACACCTAATCAACCGTCTGACGATTCGGTTCAGCGGTCGATGAAGACAGTTTGCGGCAATGAAGGGTTAGATGTGCTTCTGTTCGCAATCCTTATAATATTATATTTCGCAGGTTCAGCAGCGGCAAAGGCGGTTTTAGACAATCTTTTCATTACTTGTTTGATACTCCAGAGTCTGTATTTTAACCTGAAAGCTCGACCGCTTTTTCAAACCGACAGCAAAGCTCGCTCGACATCCGCAATCAGGTCGAGATCGTCTTCCAGCCCGACCGAAATCCGCACCAGATTCGGATAAACTCCGACCCGCGCGAACTGCTTTCTAATTGAAGGGTTGGAAAATACCGCCGCCGGACGCACGACAAGCGTCTCGATGCCGCCGACGCTGACCGAATGCGCCGCCAAGCGTAACGCAGAAATAAACTTGTCCGCCGCTTTCGCGCCGCCGCTGATTTCAAAACTGAGAATTCCCGTGAAACCCGACAACTGGCGACGGGCTAAATCGTATTGCGGATGAGATTCGAGTCCCGGATAATAAATACGCTCTACTTTCGGGTGCGTTTCGAGAAAGCGCGCAAGCGAGAGCGCCGTTTGATTTTGCCTTTCGACGCGGAGCGAAAGAGTTCGCAAGCCTCTTAGCAGCAACCAACTCTCGAACGGAGAGAGAGACCCGCCCAAAATTGTGGATGTCCTCCAGATTTTATTGACGAGTTCGGCGCAGCCGCTGATTGCGCCGGCGAGAATGTCTGAATGACCGCCCAGATATTTCGTCGCGCTGTGGACTACCAAATCGATTCCGGATTCGACGGGACGGGAGTTGACGGGGCTGGCAAATGTGTTGTCCGCGACAGTGATGATGCCGCGTTTTCCGGCGATTTCAGCGATGGCGGAAAAATCCGTCAGATGCATCAGCGGATTGCTCGGCGATTCAACTATAATCAATTTCGTCGCATCAGTAATGGCATTCTCGAAGTTAGCCGGAATTGTTTGCTCAACAAAAGTCACGTCAATGCCATAACGAGGTAAAAGTTCCTGAAGTAGCGCAACAGTTCCGCCGTAGTGACTTTGTTGAGCAATAATATGGTCACCGTGTTTGACGAGTCCGAGTATCGAGGTCGTTACCGCCGCCATCCCGGAGCCGGTCAGCAAAGTCGCCTCCGCTTTTTCCAGTCCGGCAATGACGGCTGCCGCTCTTCCGGCAGTCGGATTTCCGTAGCGCGTGTAAAAGCGCTCGGGGCGCACCGCAACGGTCATCTCGGCAAACTCCTCCGGCGTCGGCGCGCCGAAAGTCGAAGTTTGATAAATCGGCGGCGCAACCGAAGAGTTTTTTTCGATTTTCCCGTCGCCGTGAATGGCAACCGTGGTCGGTTTCAGATTGTCACCACTAAACTCTGACATAAAATAATTTCCCTTTCGGGACATCAGCTAATTTCCGATTAGTTTCTACCGGCGCGCCTTTTCATTAGAACCAACCGGCGTGTTAGTTAGTTTTTTGTGCAGATTTGTCGCGGAACTGTTTAATCAATTTTTTGATTGATTCGGCGTCTCTGCTGTCGGACTGAATTTTGAGAAAAGTTTCCAGTTCGTCGGCGGCATCATTGAACCTGTTTAGATTATTCGCGTAAAGCAAAGCTAACTGCCAATGGACATCGGGCAGCCTTCTCTTTGCCAGTTCCTTAGCTTTCAGCATTTGAGTTTCAGCCTCAGAATATTTGGACGTTTGCCTGAGCGTCATTCCCAAAAGCAGATAAGCGACGGCGGATTTGGGGCTCCAGGAAACTGCCTGGCGCAGAGATTCAATGGCGGGTTCGAATCGCTTTAAAACGTATTGCGAATAACCCAGTAAATAAAACGAGCCTGCGCTTCTTGTGTTTATTTTGACGGCTTTATTCAGAATTTCTATGGCGGCTTTAAAATCCTGGCGCTTAATCATTTCCTCGCCCAGACGATGCAACGCGTCGTAATACTGCGGAAAAATTTCTACCGCCTTTCTTAATTTTATTAGGGCAGAATCGTCCGTGCCTTTTTTATTTAGCGCCAAAACTGCCTCTTCGTATAATTTTTTCGCCGGTTCAGGTATTTCTTGAATAAAAATCGCAGTCGTGACGCCCATTGATTCGGCGAGTGAAGAAACTCTCAACGGCTGCAGGTAAAAATCAAGGAATATGGAGTCATTGGACTGACCCGCCGCACCACGTTTGACGTTTATAATCTGCGCTTCCTGCGTTTGTTCGCGATAACCGAATTTTTGAGGGATAACTCTTATTCTATACACGCCCGGCGATAGCCCCCTGAATGTAAAACGACCGCTCGAGGTTCGCGTTCTGCCAATCAATCTGGAATATTCATCGAGCAGCTCGACATCGACATCGGTCATTCCTCGTTTTTCCGAATCAAAAACCATACCGTTTATCGTGCTGCCCTGCACCTGCGCCATTGCGGTCGTCGAAGGAAAAGTGATAATTCCTATTGATAAAATCGCAGAGACAGAAATTAATCCGGCTAAAGAGCGCAACAATTTCATTTTATTCATCTGAAAAATTTTCCCGTTACCAATAAAATTTAAAAATCCTGCAATTCAAACTTCGTGGATGGACAAAGGTTTTTGATAAATCTTTAATCGGCTAAATAAGGCTCATCCCGATGGATGAGCCTTATTTGCCTTAGTAGATTCAGCTTAAAAGAGGAGGCGGAAGCCGAATCTAACCGAGCGCGGAGCTTGGAAGGCGTTCGGCTGGTCATAGCTGACGTCAAGGCGGTCAGGTCTGGAATTAATGAAATTCTGGATGGTCTGACGCGCATCAGGTCTGAAAAAGCCTTGAATGACTTCTGTAGCGGTGGCGCCGGGGAACAACGCAGCCATATCGGCTCGCGCGTTGATAAGACCCACGCGGGTTAATTCATTCGCTTCGTTGAAAGCATTCAACACGTCGAGGTCGAAAGCCAGCGTGAACCGTTGGTCTCGTCCAAAACGATATTTGTGGCGAAAACCGAAATCTGTTTGGGTAAACACTTCGGTTCTGCCCAAATCGCCGCGTCCGTTCAAAAACGTTGAAGTAACGCCTTCAAAAATAATCTGCGTGCTGACGGGCGTTCCGCTCTGAGCCGTTGTAAATAAGGAGAGTTCAGTCGTATTGCTGCTGCTCCATTTATGGCTGTAAGCTCCGTATAACTTGAAAGCATGCGGGCGGTCAGTAGATAAACGTCCGAGATTTTCTTCTCCGCCCGGCAGAAACGCCACGAAAGGCAAATCGAACAGACGATTGACGTTCGGGCTGTTACGTCCGGCTTCATCAGAACTTGCCAGTCCGGGGTAATTACCATAAAGCCGGCTGAGCGTATAATTGGCGTTAAAATAGAAACGTTCGGTAAAACGTTTGTCCAGACGAAGTTCCAGAGCGTCATACTGGCGAACGGCTTTGGGAGTCGCCGGAAAACCAACTTGCGGAAGCAGCGTTTGCGTCACGCCGTAACCAGGGTTGCCGATAATGTAAATTTCGCTGCCCTGAGAGTTGAAAAAGCCGATGTCTTCGACGGCGCGATCAACCTGTTTACGGGTGTAGCGCCCGCTGGCAAGCAATCCGTAAATGCCCAAATCGCGTTCAAAACCGATTGTAAATTCGCTCTGGCGGAAAGCTTTCAAATCAGGGTCGATACCGCCGCCTACTTCAAGCGGCACACCGGGCGTATTAGACGCGACGCGATAATCTTCCTGACAGCGGCTGATACCGCCACCGGGAACGGGGGCAATACCGCCGGCGGGACAATTTCCGCCCGGTCTATCCGGATTGTTTCCCAGGATGCGCTGAAGCGTATAAGTGTTATAGGCATTCGGCGTGTTCGGAAGGATTTCGAAGTAATCTACTCTGAAGAAGTCACCGCCGAACGAACCGCGCGGCAGTTCATACTTGAAGCGGTCGTAGAACCAGCCGTAGCTGGCGAACAGTTTCGTTTTCCCATCTCCGGTTAAATCAAAAGCAAACCCGAGACGCGGAGCGATTTTGTCGGCAAAGTTAAACTTAATGCCGGGTGCTGCTTCCTGAAAACTGGGAACGGTTTCCTGCTCGGCGCGGACACCCAAATTAAGCGTCAAACGATGGAACGGCTGCCATTTATCCTGAATATAGAGAGCGTGATTGGCGCTGCTCGCGCTGCCGCGCGTGCCAAAACGCGCCAACAGCCCGGAGCCGAGATTACCGGGCGTTGGAACCAAAGAAGGTCTGCCGGAAAGCTCGTCAATTCCCTCTCCGTAAAATAACTGAACGATTCCGGTGTTTTGATAACCTTGATCAGTCTCATTACTAATACGATTCAGTTGGTATCCGCCCTTGAATTGATGAAGACCGCCGAAATTGTTAACCAGAAACGTCGCGTCGGCGTCAACAGTATTGCGGATTGACACGTCGTATTTGACCAGATAGTTGGTCGGACTATTCTGTTGCCCCTGCGCGCATCCCGCGTTTGCCGCACCGGGACCGGTAACCAGCGCGCAGATAAAACGGGTTTCCGTCGGAATGCCGTAGCTGTAGCGATTAGCAGCGACATTAAACTGCTCGTTCAGGAAGCTGCGTCCGGCGCGCAGACTGAACACTAAATTACCGTTCGGCGTGTAGATTGCAGAACCGACAACGTTATTCGAATTAATCCGCCCGCCCTGTTGTTTGAGCAACTCCGAACCGACCAGAACCTGACCGCCGATGATTGCTGCTGACGGAGCGCCGTAGCGCGTCGTTTGCGGAGCGAGCAATCCCTCCAGAATAACCGGATTGTAGGTAAACTGCCCCGACAAACGTAACTTGTCAGTCGGATTGGCATCGAGGCGAAGGAAAGCGTATTCGTTCGTCTGCTTTTGATTATAAACTTCTCTGGGCGGACCGGTAACGGCAACGCCGGTCAGAGGGTTAATATAAGTCGGACTGCGAAATATTCTCGTGCGCGGGTCGCTGGAAAAGTAATCAATTGTGCGCGCTGCGTTAAGATATTGCGGCGAATAGCTGGCGAAAAACCAGAGTCTGTTTTTTATCACAGGACCGCTTACGTTTAAAGTCGGAAAAACGTTCGTTCCTTCGTCGCGCGAAGGACGAATATATTCGTTAACCTGGAAAAACGGATTCGTATTCGAACCGAAAGTGCCGGCTCGGAATAGTCGCTGGAACGGTCTCGGAC
>JALZHR010000078.1 GCA_030860665.1 Acidobacteriota bacterium | reverse complement strand
ATCAAGCCGAAGCCGACGCCGCAGCCGAAGGAAACAACGGCGCGGGTCGAAAGGGAAACCACGCCGCCGGACAGAACAAGCGTCAAAGATGATGAGAACAAGCCGGACGAAGACGCGAAAGAAGAAGAGGAGAAGCCCGCCAAGGTAGTCGTTCCCGAGGGCGAAACCCCGAAGGCGACCGAAGAAACTCCGGCGAAAAGAACTCCGTCTCGCCGCCGAACTTCGCCAGCATCTTCAAACAGAACGTCGAGGACGAAAACTTCGGCTAATACAGCGCGAACGTCGCCGAAAACGACCGCCCCGAAAACCGAGCCGCCGCCGAAAGAGCCTGCGCCGAACCCGCTCGCCAGCGTCCGATTGATTGTTTTGTTTAAAGACGGCACGACGCTGGAACGCCCGATGAATGAGGTTTCGCGCGTCAACGTGGACAACAAAGGAATGCTGACAATCGTTTTGAAAGACGGAAAAATCGAGCGTCATTCGATTCTGGACGTGGCGCGGATGACGATTGAATAACTCTAAATTTTAATTTCGTTTCGGATAGATAAGATAAGAGAAAACGGGCGAATTCTAAATTCAAACTGTGAATTCTATAGCTGAACGTCAGGATTTTGAACAAACAGCTAACTTCTGCGGATTATTATCGTCCGGAAATCTAAAGTAGACTCTATGCTGAACCTCGCCGGGAAAAGATACTGCTTTTTCTTTTAACTCCCACTCATATTTGAATAAAAGATATGCTCGCATGGTGTCTTTCAACTCGTCTTTTGGTATTGAAAAGATTATGGAATCTTTAGCGCCTATCCAGGAAGTGTTATATGAGTCAGTGCGGTATCCTCCTAACACAAGGCTTTTTTTCCTTCCCTGCAATTTCTCTCTTTCAGTGTAATAAAAAAGTGAGGAAATCTCCTTATTATTTGGCATCAGGTATATTTCCCTTCCATCCTGCAACGTGGCTCTTCTTATATTATCAGGAGTTAAATAAAACGAAAATGTTGATACGGCGACAGCCCAATCGGTGTGGTTGAATAGTCTGAATCTGACATTTTCCTTTCCTTCACATTCGGCTTTTACGAATACTGCAGTTGTATTTTCCTCAAGTTTAATCTCGTTACCTGTTTCTGATTTTTTGACTTGAGAGAACACAATGCCGCTAAGAAATAGAAAAGTAAAAATCGTAGCAAGTATATTTCTCATTTGATTTTTCTGCCTCTTAATTTCTGTTTAATTCCTGTTTCAGCTTCGGCAGAATCGGGTTTTGCGGATTTACTTTTTCCAGTCGCGCTAAAGTTTCCTGCAAATTCTGCTTGTCGCCTTTTTCGACATAGACGGCGCAGAGGTTTTGCAGCGTCGGCTCGTGATTCGGGTTTTGTTCCAGAGAGGTTCTGTATTCTTTAATCGCGCGGTCGAAATCCTTCGGCTCGCGCAGGAAAAACGTCGTGCCGAAATCGGTGCGCACGTCGACGTCGTCGGGCTTGAGCTTCAAAGCCTGCGCATACCATTTTTCCGCCTCGACGTAATTTTTCAAGCCGTAATTTGAATTGCCGAGCCGGACGAGCGTCTGGTAATGGTCGGGCAGCAGGCGGTTTGCCTGCACGTAATATTTGACGGCTTCGTCAAAGCGGTCAATCTGGTAATACATATTCGCCGCCGAATACTGCGCCTCGAAATTATCCGGCTCGTTTTTCGCGCGCTCAATCGCTTCGGTCACCTGCGGAATCGCGCCGCCCGCGCCGTTTTGATTGGCGAACGGCGGCTGATTCGTCGCCGTCGGCGGAAGATTCGGCAAAGAAGCGTTCTGCGCCTGCTGCATCATCTCGCCGCGATTAATGCTGTTCGCCAGAAAAAATCCGCCCGTAAAGCCGACAAGAATCCCGATAATCGTAAATAAAATAACTTGCTTGTTCATATATTTGCTGTTAGCGATTAGCTGTTAGCGATTAGCAATCAGAAGAAGCTAACAGCTAACGGCTAACGGCTAACGGCTAATCGCTATTTTCACGCGTAGCTGTGCAAGCCCGGAAGCAGGTAGCTGACGCCCAGATAGGTGAAAATCACTAATAAAAAGCCGAGGATGGCGAAATAAGCCGAGCTTCTGCCCTTCCAGCCGCGCGAGATTCTGGTGTGCAGAAACGCCGCGTAGGTCAGCCACGCAATCAGCGCGCCGGTTTCTTTCGAGTCGAAGCCCCACGGTCTGCCCCACGATTCGTTCGCCCAAATCGCGCCCGTAATCAGAAGCATCGCCAGCCCGGCAAAAGCGAGACAAGCCGTTTTATACATCAGGCTGTCGAGCGAATCTAAAGACGGAAGCCTTTCGCGCAGCTTGTCGGTTCTGAAGCTGAATAAAAGCACGAAAAGCAGTCCGGTAAACGCCGTGATAAGACCGGCAAGCTCGACCGGATTGGTGTTCAGGCTGAGATACATCTGCGAGCCGTTCTGCGACAGGTATTGCCGTCCGGCTTGCTCGAACTGCGCGGGCGTGATTTGCGAAAACTCCTGAAAAGACATCTGCTGACGCTCGGCGATGGCTCTGCCCGCCGTGATGTATTCTCTGGAATTACTGCCGATTTGCTGCTGCAAATGGGCGTTGACGTCGGTCGTTGATTTGATGCCCGAAACCAGAAAGGCAATCGCCAGCACCTGCGCGACGAGCGAGAGCTTCAGCAGAATATGACCGATTTTTTTCGCGGCTTCGTTGTTTTTATAAAGATAAATCAGGAAACTGACAATCACGCCGAGACACAAAACACCGGCGATTATCAGCGTCAAGCCGACATTCGGAATTTCCAGACGAAACGGCGCGCTGACGGGCTTCGGCGTGCCCGGAACGAAAATTCCCGCGCGATAGACGAAATCCGTAAAGACCGAGAATTTGCTGATTGTTCCGAAAACGCCGAGCGCGAAAACGCTCGCCCAGATTGCCATCGACTCGACCTTGACCTTGTCTTTCAGCAGATAAATGACCGCAATCGCAAAACAAACCAGCGTCACGCCGTAGCTTAAAGCCGCGACGCCGACGTGAATCGGACGCCAGTAGGAATCGAGAATCGGCATCAGGTTCGAGTGCTCGCCGCCGATAAATCGCGCCAGCGTTAAAATAATCGCGGCGAGCGGCAGCGTAAAGGCGCTTAAGAATTGAAAATTCTTACGGTTGGCGAGCAGCAGCGTCGTGATTCCCGCGCCGAAAGCGAAGGCGAGACTCAAATCATACAGATTCGCGAACGGAATATAGCGAAACATCCACGGCGTTTCCATACTTCCGGCGGCGCGAAGCTGTGCGATTTCAAAATCGTAAGCGGCGACCCAGCGCACGAGCCAGCTCGAAAGATTGAAAAAGACGCCTAAAACTCCGCTCCAGAGCCCGATTCGCTGCGCCATCTCCGACGGCGCGTAAAGATTCGTCAGCTGAAACAGCCCCGCGAGAATATAGCAGGCGAGCGCGAGCATCATCAAAGCTGTATCGGAAATAAATCCCGCGCCGGTTTGCAGGCGCAGAAACAGCACCAGAAAAGCGCCCGCAATCGCCAGAATCGCGGGCAGATATCCCGTCCACGTAGAACGATTGGCTTTGGCTTCACTAATTTCGTTGGCAGTTAAAACTTGCGACATAATTTTATAAGTGCGAAAAACAAAACGTAAAATGCAAAATATTTTGAATCTTTAAGTTTGCGTTTCCAGTTTCTCGACAATTCCTTTGAATTTGTCTTCAAAAGCCTGATGATTCCGGTTGACGTTTCCGCCTAAGATAACCTCGCAGCTTTCGCTTAAATCTTTTTTCTGAATCAAAGCCCAGACGCGCCTGTGCGAGATGAAAAACACGAAAATCAGGGCGAAAATCAAACCGATTCCGCCGAAATACCACGCGATAAAAGCGCCGTGAAACGGGTCGTATTTGATTGACAGAACGTGCGCCAGCGGAACTTTTTCAAAATCGGCGAGGCGGAATTTATAGCCTGCGACGGGCGCGCCGACCGGAATCCCGTCGGGCAGCTTGTTGAAAAAAGCGTAGGCGTTTTTCTTTTCGCCCGCGGGCGTCGTGACGTTCAGCTTGACCGCCGGGTTGTTGTAATCGGGCGAGCGTGTGTCGGCTTTTCCGTCGGCTAACGTGAAATCGGGAAAAAACGCCTCGTAGTCGATTTTCGTGCCGTCCGGCAAAACGGTCGAGCCGTTGCGAGCCAGCGTCACGCTGAAAGGCTGACCGCCGTTTTCCGGCGCAAGCTCAAGCGTCATATTTCGCGCGCTGCCGACGGTGATGGCGCTCGCCTGAAAGAAGCGAAAGCCGCGATAGCTGAAAGGCTTATTCAACTGCACGTCGGCGA
>JALZHR010000067.1 GCA_030860665.1 Acidobacteriota bacterium | reverse complement strand
ATTATTAACCGTTTCTATCAGATTTCCAATCTCGATGAAAAGCGTTTTCTGGTCGTTCGCGGCGCGGAAAAAGACGAGCTGGAAATAGAATTCTGGGAAGTTCCGCGCGGCGCTGAGAAACCTTTTTCCATTCTGGAAATATGGCTGGAAGAACCTTGGGACTTATCGAAAGCTTTTATTTTCGATTTTGAAGAAGATGATTACGCGTATCCGAGTTTCGCGCCGCGCAGGTTTGCCAAATTATTAAACGAAAATCCGAATTTGCGCGCGCATATCGTCATTTTCAACAAATCCGGAAAAGCGGCGCGCGAAGAAATGCGGCGCTGGCTAAAGATGTTTACCGAAGATTACAAGCTGCCGCGCAACCGGCTGAAATTCTTTTTCGCTAAAAATAACGGCAGACCGGACGTGGAATTCTGGATTGTTCCGAAAAAGTAAACGCCCAGCCTTTCTTATTTTTTATAGAAAGCTTCAATTTATTATTTGTCGGAAGCGTTCCCGTTTTCATACTGTTCCAGCTTTCGATACAGCGTTTTTCTGCCGATGTTTAAAAGTCTGGACGCGCGCGACTTGTCGCCGCTCGTGTAATCGAGCGCGAGCTCGATTGCCTGCCGCTCGATTTCTTCCATCGTCGCCGGAAACTCGACTTCGAGATTTATCGCGCGACCTTCGCTCGCCGCTTTCGCCCGTTCCTGCCGCGCCTGCGCGAAAGATTCAAAGGCTTTTTTGCTGATGGCTTCCGGTAAATCGTCAAGCTCGATTTGGCGACCGGAAGCGATAATCACGGCGCGCTCAATCGCGTTTTCCAGCTCGCGGACGTTGCCCGACCATTCGTAATTGACCAGCGCGCGCAAGGCTTCTTTCGAGATTCCCGACACGAAGCGCCCGGTTTTCTGCTTGTATTGTTCGAGAAAATGAAAAACCAGAATATGTATGTCTTCGGGGCGCTCGCGCAGCGGCGGCAGCGTAATCGGGAAGACCGACAGGCGATAAAACAAATCTTTTCTGAATTTCCCTTCCTCGACGGCTTTTTCCAAATCGACGTTCGTCGCGGCGATGACGCGGACGTCCGTTTTGACCGTTTCGCTGCCGCCGACGCGCGCGAATTCGCCGTCCTGCAAAACTCTTAAAAGCCTGACCTGCGCCGAGAGCGGCATCTCGCCGATTTCGTCCAGAAACAGCGTGCCGCCGTCGGCTTCTTCAAACCGCCCTTTGCGCTGATTGCGCGCGTCGGTAAACGCGCCTTTTTCGTGCCCGAAAAGCTCGCTTTCGAGCAGCGTTTCGGGAATCGCGCCGCAGTTCAGCTTCACATACGGCTCGTCTTCGCGCCCGGAATTGTAGTGAATCAAATTCGCCAGCAATTCCTTTCCCGTTCCCGATTCGCCCTGAATCAAAACGGTCGTCTGTGTGTCGGCGACGTTTAGAGCCAGCTCGATGGCGCGCCGAATCGCGGGCGCTTGCCCGATAATCTCGCTCTGATGCCGCTGGTGCAGCTCGCTCTTGAGCCGCATCACTTCCGCCGAAAGCTGGTCGCGTTCCAGAGCCGTGCCGATTTGGTCGGAAATTCCCTCGACCAGCGCAACCTCGTGATTTTCAAAACCGCCGTCGCGCTCCTCGCTCCAGACGAAACCCAACAGCCCGAACGCCTGACCGCCGACGCGCACCGGCGCGACCAGAGCCGCGCGCCCGTCGAGCTGCGAATTGAAAATCAGGCGAATCGCAAACGGCAAATCCTTATCAATCAAACGCAGAGTTTTGCCCTCGCGCAGAATGTCGCTCAGCACGGGAAACGGCTCGATGTCGAGCGATTGATTATGCGCTTCAATCATCTGCAAAACCGCGTTCGGCTCGACTTGAGGCGCGGATTTAAACGAGGCGAGCGAGATTTTTTTTCCCGTCTGGTCGAGCACGCCGAGTGCGCCGTAATTTGCGCCGACCAGCTCGACGGCGCGTTCCAGAACACGCGCCGAAACCTCGTTAAAATCCGAGTGAGAGTTGAGCGTGTTGGCGATTTCCAGCAGCGCATTCGTGCGGCGCGTCTCCTGTTCCTGCGCGACGTAGAGGCGCGTGTATTGATAACCGATGGCGAGCTGGCGACCGACCGATTCGAGAAAAGCGACTTCCTCGTCCAGCCACTCGCGCGGCGCGTGCGTGTCGTGCAAACCCAAAAGCCCGATGACGTTTTCGTTCAGGGTAATCGGGACGATGAGCAGCGACTGCGTTTCCAGCGCCTTGGTAAAAAAGCGCACGGTCGCGTCTTTCGTCTTCGTCGTGTCGTTGATGCGAACCGGCTGCGACAAATCGAATTTTTCGGTCAGCTTCTGCGCGTCGAACGGAATCATCGTGCCTTCCGAGGACGGAACGCTTTCGTCCCTGCGCCATTCGTGGCTGATGCGCAGCTCGTTGCCTTCCGCCAGCTGCAACAGGTCGCAGCGGTCGGCGTCCATCATTCGCCCGATTTCCGAAACGACGACGTTCAGAAATCTTTCGAGGTCGATATTGGTCGGCAAATCGCGGGCGAGACGGTCGATAATGCCCTCGCGCGCCTCGTGCATCTTGATTTTTCGCTCCAGCGAGAGCGACTGCGGAATTTCCAGCTCGATTTTCATACGGGATTTTGAATTAAACTCTGAATCCGGAAGCGATTAACTCGAATATAAGTTTATCACTGTTTCGCAGAATTTATGTCAGGCTGACACAAGAAAGTTCCCGCGTGTGTTTTTTAGATGCAAAAACTAAAAGCCGCTCTCGACCGCGTTCAATCGAAATGGACGAAAGTCGAAGCTATTCGCTTAAAACAGCAAAAAGAGCAGAAACTTTTTGAAAAATTTTTCAATAATTATTGGAAACTGTGCCGATTCTACATTCACGGTAGAAAACTCAATGGAAATGGCTCGCGAGATGAACGCCTATGGCGTCAATCTCCCTACCGCTCATAACGAGGGACATTCCGTCAGGCATAAAATTTCCGAAGTAAAATAAATAAAGCTAAAGAATAAGGAGAGAAAAAGATGAAGAAAATGTTTATGCGAATAATGACTTTGTCGGTGCTGGTAATGGCAACCTTCTGGTTCGGCGGCGAGAGGCAGCAAGCCAAGCGTTGGGGCTGTGCCGAGAGAATGTTCGCCGCTCAATCAGCCTGCGACGACGCGATGTCCTCGACCTGGTTCAGCTACCAGAACGTAACCAATTACACGCCCAATCAATGCCATACTCAGGCTTACAACCAATGCGTTTACAGCACGAACCCGAACTGCGAGCCGGACGCATACGTCGCCTGCTATAACACGACCGTGAACAATTACGACAACCGCTACGTCACTTACGGCAACTGCGTCGGCGGAACTATCGATTATACCTGCTATGAAGAGCCGGATTTTTGTTCGGCGGCGAGAGAGAGAGCCAACCAGTGCGCGGCGCTGTATCCGTATGAACCGGGCACTATAAACACGGCGCTGATGGATTGCAGAAACGCCAGCGGAATAGACAGGTGTCAATAATCGGTTTGAAATACGAAACGGCAAAGCGGAAACGCCGGTCGCAATTTACCCGGTAAAACCCGCAAAATAAAAATCGCCGTTAAAACCGCGAGTGTCGAAAGACAGCGCGCAGTTTTAACGGCGATTTTTATCTGCCGGACGAACGATACTCGTCCGATTCCGGCTTTGCGCGAAAATCAGGAAAAGCGGAAAGCTCCCGAAACGCGCTTGTCAATAGTCCGTTATACGGAAAAGCCAGCCCTGCGGCTGACTTTTCTAAAACTATTAACTATTCGGCTTGGCTGGCGGCGGCGGCGGGCTTTGCTCGCTCGGCTTTGTTTCTTCGGTTTTCGGCTTGGCGGTTTTTCTGCCGCCGCGATTGTTTTCCCTCGTTTGCTGTTCCTGCTTCTGCAAAACGTCTTCGGGGATTTTCGGCTTGATGCCGAAATTGGTTCGTTTTTTTCCGGCTTCGGCTTTTTCCAGCGAATCGATCGCCTGCGTGTTGGTTTCGTCCAGCTCGACCGCTTTTTTCAAAACGATAACCGCTTCGTCGTAATTGGCGAGCTTTATCAGGATTTTGCCCAGCTCGGTTTGATATTCGCCGTCCTCGGGTTTTAATTTGACCGCCTGGCGCAGGGCTTTTTCGGCTTCCCTGTCCAGATTGATTTTGTTGTAGGCGCGCCCGAGATTGAAAAACGCCGCGTCGTTTTTCGGTTCTTTCTTGATGATTTTCTCGTAGGCTTTGGCGGCATTTTCAAAAGCCTTATCGGAATTGGTCAGAATCGTCGCCGTCTCTTTGGTGCTGCTGCCTTTTTTGGCTCTTTTCGGCGCGGGCGTCGGCGTCGCCGTCGCTTCTTCCGTATCGCGCTGGAGAAGCTCGTCTTCTTTTTCCTTCAGGCTGTAGGCGATGCCGAGCTGAAAATGCGCGTCCGCCAAATCGGGATTCAGCTTAACCGCCTGTTTTAAAGCCTCAATCGCGTTCTCGGTTTTGTTTTCGTCGAGATATTTATTGCCCGACGCCAGCGCCTCGCCCGCGTCCGTAAAGGTCGGCACGACTTCGGGCTGTTTGTTTTCCGTCACCGCCGCTTCCGCCGCCGGAGAATTTTCGACAGCCGGAGTCGCGGCGTTCGTATTCGTCGTTAAATCGGCGTTGCTGTTCGAGCTGACGCCGGAACAGCCCGCCTGGAAAACTGCGAGCGCAGATAAAAATACAATTGTTAAAAAAACTTTCATTATTCAGGTCTCTAAAAAAAAATTCGGAATAAATTATTCAAATTAGAAGCGTTTTTCTTCCAAATGTTTGTCAGCGATTTAGAGACTAGCCCGGCGGAAACACGAATTGGCGACCGGCGAGCAGGTGAACGTGCAGGTGAAAAACGGTTTGCCCGCCGTCGCCGTTGGTGTTGATGACCACGCGATAGCCGTCTTCATTAAAGCCTTTTTCGCGCGCGATTTCCGCGCCGGTCAAAAGCAGATGCCCGAGCGTTTCGCGATGATTTCGTTCGGCTTTGTCGAGCGAGTCGAAATGCTCGCGCGGAATGATTAAAATATGCGTCGGCGCTTGCGGGCTGATGTCGTTGAAAGCAACGCAAACGTCATCCTCGTAAACCTTGGCGGACGGAATCTCGCCCGCCGCAATCCGGCAAAACAGACAATTTTCGCTCATACGAAAATTTTAACGCAAGGACGCCAAGATGCAAGCATTAAAAGGCGAAAGTAAAAGTAAAAAGCGAGCTGTAACGGCTCACTTTTTACTTTTACCGCTTATACGGGCATCGAAATTTCGAGTCGCGCAAACCCGGCTTAAAAAATTTTATTGACATCTGATGTCAATGAGAGTAATTTAAGCAATACTCCGATAACAACAATCCACGGTTGTTTCGCCTACAGCAACGAGCCGCAGACCGAACAACCTTTCTGATGAGAATTTTGACCGCTTCTTGAAGCAGAAAGGAACAAAAATGAAAAATAACGAAATATTCAAAATGAATCGCAACAGAATATTGTGGTTTATCGTGTTAGCTATCGTTATTGTTGCAATAACGACCTCACTAAAGACATCATATAGCCAACAGAATGAGAAACCATCTGAAATAAAATGCAGTCCGACTCCACAGAAACCCACGCGAGAGCAAATTCGAGCTAAATATGAAAGCCAATTTCCGGTTGCTAATTATGATGCGGCGGAATTGAGCAATTCTGAAGAACGTGAGCAGAGAAAAGCGAAGAATAATCGCTATGATAAGATTCGGCTAGTCGTAAAAAATCCTAATCCTCAAACCATCGAAAGCAATCTTGCTGATGAAAGCGTTCCGCCTTCGGCAATTCCGATAAAAGAAAGTGACCTTGTTATTATTGGAGATATTCTTGATGCAAAAGCGTATTTGTCCAATAACCAAACTGGTGTGTATTCGGAATTTAATATACGGGTTGACGAAACACTTAAAAATAACAGTCCTATTAGTGTTATCGGAGGCGAGAAAATTACTGCGGATAGACTTGGAGGTTTCGTTCAGTATCCTAACGGACAAAAATTGCTCTACAGTGTCTCAGGAAAAGGAATGCCGCGCGTTGGGAAACGATATATATTGTTTCTTGCCAAACCCGACCTAAGCCCTAATTACAGTATTCTGACAGGATATGAATTAAAGGAAAATAAAATTCATTCATTAGACGATACCTATATATTTAGGGCTTACAATGAAGCAAACGCAACAGATTTTATAAAAACTATAAAAGAAGCAATCTCTCAACAATCACAAAAAGTGGGCAATCAGTGAAGGAGGGATATGAAAAATAAGATTAATTTTGAACCGCTTCTTCAAATCACGATTTTTCTAGTTTGTGTGTTGGTGTTGGCTGCTAATCATTCAAAAATCTTTGTTTCAGCGCAGACTGCTTGTCTTGAGCCTCCGTTAAGAAGCGATGACTTCCCTACGGATTATGCTTGGTTAGATGGCGCGACCATTTCCATTAAAATTGCCGGACCGACCACAGCAACCGATTTTCAGGCGCTTGACAAGGGTATTAGGAAATGGAATGACCACAAAGTTACTAATTGTTCTGATGTTACTTTTGGTAGAGCTGAAGTTCTAGATAATTATGATCCGTCGCAAGAACCTCCTGATAATATAGTTTGGGTGCTTAGAGAAAGTGGTTCTAGCGACCCGCATAGCTATATAATTAGACATTCTCGGATCAATCCAAACGGTCTCGGACAATACGTTAGGTCTGCGACTATGTATGTTAAGCTTGGGGTAACAAACGATACTTACACAAATTATTTTTACTATATCGGCACTCACGAGATAGGACATACTTTTGGTTTGGAAAATGCCTTAACCCTCTGTCAAGGATGTACGATTATGGGAGTTTTCCGCGATGGTGATTGGAACGCGGGCGGTCCCAAACATTGTGATAATGAAGCAGTTAAAAAGGTTTATTGTCCAGCCCCAAGCCCAACACCAACGCCCACGCCGACTCCAACACCTAATCCGACGCCACCACCAAATTATTGTCC
Source organism: Acidobacteriota bacterium (assembly GCA_030860665.1). Lineage (GTDB taxonomy): Bacteria > Acidobacteriota > Blastocatellia > Pyrinomonadales > Pyrinomonadaceae > JALZHR01. The sequence goes on along the minus strand of JALZHR010000067.1, from coordinate 17,441 downwards.
GTTTCCGGTTAATTATTTTCAATATACAGCAACTGGTTGTCCATCAGGCAGAGTCAATCAGGCTGGTTGCTGCGTCTGTTCCAGCACCGAAGCATTTATCCAGCAATGCGAGCGATTCGGCGGCTATGACCCTGATACTTGCGGCTGCACAGGCGGCTGCGCGCCGGAACTCGGCGGCTGTTCTCCGATTGTGATTGATATTCTCGGCAACGGATTTTCTTTGACCAATCTTCAGAACGGAGTGCTGTTTGATTTGGAAGGCAAAGGTAATTTGAGAAGCTGCGCGTGGACAGCGATAGATTCAGACGAAGCGTGGCTTTCGCTTGACCGCAATCAAAACGGAACAATCGACAACGGAAAAGAACTGTTCGGAAACGTCACGGCTCAAGTTCCGCAGGAAGACGGAAGAGAAAGAAACGGATTTCTGGCTTTAGCCGAATACGACAAAGCGATGAACGGCGGAAATCAGGACGGCGTAATCAGCAATCAGGATTATATCTTTTCACGTTTAAGATTGTGGCAGGACACAAATCATAACGGAATTTCCGAAAGCAACGAACTGAAAACACTCTCCGAATCAGGTTTGGAAAAGATAGAGCTTGATTACAGAGAATCCAGAAAAGTTGACCAGTTCGGCAATCAGTTCAAATTCAGAGCGAAAGTCAGAGACGCGCAAAACGCGCAACTTGGTCGCTGGGCTTGGGATGTTTTTCTCGTTAACGAACCTTAATTTCTGAGAATCAATTAAAAGTAAAAAGGCAAAAATAAGAAGCGAGAAATAATTAAAGTCGCGCATAATACGATTTTATTTCTCAGCTTTTACTTTTGCCTTTTGCCTTTTTACTTTTGCCTTTTTAGTCTTTCGTTGCCGCAGCCGCCACGCCGTCGGTCAATCGTTCGATTTCCGCGCCGACCGCATTCAGCTTGTTGACGATGTTTTCGTAGCCGCGGTCGATGTGATAAACGCGGTCAATCAAAGTCTCGCCGCGCGCCGCCAGCCCTGCCAGAACCAGGGACGCCGACGCGCGCAAATCCGAAGCCTGAACGGGTGCGCCCATCAGCTTCGCTTTGCCGTAAACTTTCGCCGTGCTGCCGGAAATCTCGATTTTCGCGCCCATTCTGACCAGCTCCAGAGCGTGCATAAAACGATTTTCAAAAATCGTCTCCTGGATTACGGAGACGCCTTCGGCTTGCGTCATCAGCGACATATACTGCGCCTGCATATCGGTCGGAAAATTCGGGTGCGGCTCGGTCGTCACCGGCTTGGCGGTTAAGCCTTCGCCGCTGCATCCGGCAAGCAGCGTGCTCGGATTGAGTTCTTCGATTCGGACGCCCGCCTCGCGCATTTTTCCGATGGCGGCGCGCAGGTGTTCCGGCTCGCAGTTCGTGATTTCAAGCTCGCCGCCCGTAATCGCCGCCGCGACGATAAAAGTTCCCGTCTCGATGCGGTCGGGAATGATCGTGTGCTCCGCGCCGTTTAAGGCTTCGACGCCTTCAATCTCGATTGTGGAAGTTCCCGCGCCTTTGACGCGCGCGCCCATTTTATTTAAAAGCGCGGCTAAATCCTCGATTTCCGGCTCGCGCGCCGCGTTGTGAATCGTCGTTCTGCCGCGCGCCAGAGCTGCCGCCATCATCACGTTTTCCGTTCCCGTCACGGTCACTTTTTCAAATTCCAGCTCCGCGCCGATTAATCTGCCGTTCGGCGCGCGCGCAATAACGTCGCCCGCTTCGAGCGAAACGGTCGCGCCTAATTGCTCGAAGGCTTTCAGATGCAAATCAATCGGGCGCGTGCCGATGGCGCAGCCGCCCGGCAGGCTGACTTTCGCCTGCCCGAAACGCGCGAGCAGCGGACCTAAAGCCAGAACGCTGGCGCGCATCGTCTTGACCAGATGATACGGCGCTTCAAAAACCTCGATGTCGTGCGCCGTGATTTTATGCGTCCTGAGTTCCGGCGTTAAAACCGTCGCGCCCAAATCTTCCAGCAGGCGGCGCTGCGTAATCAAATCCTTCACATACGGAACGTTATGCAAAGTAACGGTTTCCTCAGTTAAAAGCGCCGCCGCCAGACACGGCAAAGCCGAGTTTTTCGCCCCGCTAATCGCCACTTTTCCACGAAGCGGCTTCCCGCCGCGAATCAAAAATTTATCCATTGCTTATAACAATTGCTGCTTATGAAAGTCAAAAAAAAATGTTATCACAAGAGAGGATTGGAGGAAAATAACAATTTAAAAGCGGAAGCCCGCGCATCGGCAACGGAAAACGGAAAACGGAAAATGGAAACACTTCCTTCATTTTCCGTTTTCCGTTTTCCATTTTTTACGTGCGGGCTTCCGCTTTTTTTAATAGTCCTGAATTAATCCAAAACCGCTTTCAAAGCCCTTCCGGTATAGGATTTTCGCACGGCGACTACTTCTTCCGGCGTTCCGGTCGCGACTAATTTTCCGCCGCCTTCGCCGCCTTCGGGTCCGAGGTCGATGATGTAATCCGCCGATTTTATCACGTCCAGATTGTGTTCGATGACAATGACGGTATTTCCGGTATCGACCAGCCGCTGCAAAACGTCGAGCAGTTTGTGAACGTCTGCGAAATGCAAGCCGGTCGTCGGCTCGTCGAGAATGTAAATCGTTTTCCCGGTCGCGCGTTTCGACAGTTCCTTCGCCAGCTTGATGCGCTGCGCTTCGCCGCCCGAAAGAGTGGTCGAAGACTGACCGATTTTGATGTAGCCCAGACCGACGTCGAGCAGAGTTTGCAGTTTTTGTTTAATCTGCGGGATGTTTTCGAGAATCGGCAGAGCGTCTTCAATCGTCGTGTCGAGCAAATCGGCAATCGAGAGACCTTTGTATTTGACGGCTAAAGTCTCGCGGTTGTAGCGCGCGCCGCGGCAGACGTCGCAGAGGACGTAAACGTCGGGCAGAAAATTCATCTCGATGCGCTTCATCCCGTCGCCGTCGCAGGCTTCGCAGCGACCGCCCTTGACGTTAAACGAGAAGCGTCCGGCTTTGTAGCCGCGTTCTCTGGATTCGGGCAGCATCGCGTAAAGCTCGCGAATCGGCGTGAAAAGTCCGGTGTAGGTCGCCGGATTCGAGCGCGGCGTTCTGCCGATCGGCGTCTGGTCGATTTCGATGACTTTATCTACCAGCTCCAAGCCTTCAATCGCATCGTGTTCGAGCGGTTCGACCAGCGAGCCGTAAACGTGCCGCGCCAGCGCCGGATAAAGAATGTCCGCCACCAGCGTCGATTTTCCCGAACCGGAAACGCCCGTGACGACCGTTAAAACGCCGAGCGGAAAATGCACGTCGATGTTTTTCAGATTGTGCGCGCGCGCTCCTTTGACGGTGATGCCCTTGCCGTTCGGCAGGCGGCGCAGTTCGGGAATCTCGATTTCGAGTTTTTTGGAGAGATACTGCCCGGTAATGGATTCGGGATTTTTTTCGATGTCGGCGGGCGTGCCTTCGGCGACGACTTCGCCGCCGTGCGTTCCCGCGCCGGGACCTAAATCGACGACGTAATCGGCTTTTTCAATCGTTTCCTCGTCGTGCTCGACGACCAGAACCGTGTTGCCCAAATCTCTTAACTCGTGAAGAGTTTCCAATAATTTCTGATTGTCGCGCGGGTGCAGCCCGATTGATGGCTCGTCCAGAACATACAGCACGCCGCGCAATTGCGAGCCGATTTGCGTCGCCAGACGAATGCGCTGACCTTCACCGCCCGATAAAGTCGCCGAAGGTCTTTCCAGCGTCAGATAGCCGAGACCGACGGCGCGCAAAAATCCCAGGCGGTCTTTGATTTCCTTTAAAACCAGACCGGCGATTTTTTCCTCGCGCTGGTTGAGCGAGATTTTTTCGATTTGCTCAATCGATTCGTCAATCGTCAGATTCGTGTAATCGGCGATGCCGAGACCGCCGACGCGGACGGCAAGCGATTCCGGCTGAAGGCGTTTGCCGCGACATTCGGGACAGGTGACGGGCGAGACGAGCTCTTCGAGTTCGAGCCGGACTTTTTCCGAAGGCGGATTTTCCATCCGCTCGTGCATCGCGCGCACCGCGCCTTTCCATTCGGATTCGTATTTGTAGCCGCCCTGCGAGAAAGTCAGGCGGCGATTCGTGCCGTAAAAGAATGCGTCCTGAATCTCTTTCGGCAAATCTATAAAAGGAGTTTCCAGCAGATTTACGGTTTCGTCCTTTTTCTTTTTGCCCTTAAATTTCGATTTGATTCTGCCGATGAAGGATTTGTCCTCGTCGGCATCGCCGGGCGGCGTCAGCTTATCTTCGCCGGTGAATTTTTCGATAATGGCTTTGAGCGCGGCTTGCAGAAAACGCGCGCCGGATTTGTCGGCTTCGCCTAAAAACTTTATCTTTCCGGCGGGCTGGTTCGCGTCCGGAATGATTTTCGACGGGTCGATCTGCATCACCGTTCCCAAGCCCTGACATTTCCGGCACGCGCCGTAATTCGAGTTAAACGAAAACGAGCGCGGCTCTAAAGTCGGGATATTGACGCCGCAGTTGACGCACGCCATTTTTTCCGAATAGAGCTTTTCCTCACCGTCGATAATCGAAATCAAAACCGCGCCGCCCGTCAGCTTCAGAGCCGTTCTGACCGATTCGGTCAGACGCTCGCGGACGCCTTCTTTTATCAGAAGGCGGTCGACGACGACCTCAATCGTGTGATTTTTGCGCTTGTCGAGCTTGATTTCCTCGTCGAGCTGGCGCATTTCGCCGTCGATGCGGGCGCGCAGGAAGCCGTCCTTGTTGAGTTTTTCCAGCTCCTTTTTAAACTCGCCCTTGCGCCCGCGCACGAGCGGCGCGAGAATCATCACGCGTTCGCCCTCGGGCAGATTCAAAATTCCGCTCGTGATTTGCTCGACCGACTGGCGCGTAATCGGCGCGCCGCAGAGGTGACAGTGCGGCTGCCCGATTGACGAGAAAAGCAATCGCAGATAATCGTAAATCTCCGTTACCGTTCCGACGGTCGAGCGGGGCGAGCGCGAAACGGTTTTCTGTTCAATCGAAATGGCGGGCGACAGACCTTCGACCGAATCGACGTCCGGCTTTTCCAGCTGGTCTAAAAACTGGCGCGCGTAAGCCGACAGAGATTCGACATAACGGCGCTGACCTTCGGCGTAAATCGTATCGAAGGCGAGCGAAGATTTGCCCGAACCGCTCAAGCCCGTCACAACAGTCAATTTGTTGCGCGGAATCTCGACGTTGATGTTTTTCAGATTGTGCTGGCGCGCGCCTCGAACGGTGATTTTGTTAATGCTCATCGGTTAAATAAAAATTTCCGCCTTTCACGGATGAAAATTCTGACTACGGCAGAAACTTTTATTTTACTAATTCAATGGACGGTGAGGCAAGCGGGAGAGCCGTTCGGCGGGCGGCGCAATTATTTCTTCACGATTGAATTTTACCGGCTGGAATATGTTAGAGTTGAGTTATATTTTGAGAAAAGGTATGCGTTTATGGCTGCTCGACATCTTCCAAGCTCGAATCTCTTTGTGGTACGCCCGGCGGATGATAAAAAATCCGCCGTTGCCAGCCGTCTCGAATCAGTCGGAGCGGTCGAAAAATTAACGGGCGGAGAAGATTTGCTTCTGCTGCAGACGGAGAGAGCGTCTTCGGACCCGGAAGCGGCGTGGCAGGACATCCGCAACGCGTTAGAGGGAACGGGCAGCAGCGTCCAGCCGGTTTTGCTCGACGAGACCGGAGAATCGCATTACCCGACCGGAGAAGTTACCGTGCGTTTTTATGAAACGCCGACCGACGAAGAAATCGAGAAATTCGCCGCCGAGCATAATCTGCGCCTGCGAAACCGTAATCGATATATGTCCCAGCAAGTCGTCTTCGATGTTCCCGCCGCCGGCAAATGTTATCTTCCCAGGTTAGTCGAAGAAATCGCCAGGCTGGATAAAGTCAAAAACGCCTGGGCGAACACGCTTTCATACTATAAACGCATCTGACCGCCGTCAATCAGAAGAAAAGGATGAACCGAATCGGCTCATCCTTTTTCCTTTAAACTGTTCAGCGATTGCTTTTTTGTATTAGCGTTCTGATTTAGAACCGGTCGTGCGGCTGAGCCGCGCTTTTTCAGGTCAAAGCCAGTGCAGCCTGGATGGCGCGGGCGGCATTGATGCGCCCGAAACCGAATTCCTGGCTATGTCCGCGCTCGTCATATCCGTCGCCGATCTTGTCGGCGCTGCCGGCGAGCAAATCGCGCAGGGCTGAACGATTCAGGTTCGGTCGGATTGAAAGAACCAGCGCCGCAACCGCAGCCGCGAGCGGTGTCGCCGAAGACGTTCCGCCGAAACTGTTTGTGTGCAAGCCGTCGACGCCGCCCTGATTAGCGCTGCCGATGTTAAAGCCGCGATTCGGAATCGAAACATCGGTCGTGAAAATGCCGCGCGTGCCGCCCGACGACGGAGCGACGAAGGCGATTTCCGGTCCGAAGTTTGAATAACCCGCCAGTTTTCCCTGATCGGTCGAAGCACCGACGGCAATCGCATTCGGGTCGCGCGCCGGATAACCGACGAAGTTTCTGCCGTCGTTTCCCGCGGCGCAGAAAATTGCCGCGCCCAATCCGTTGCGCCCGATTTCTCCGGCGTCTTCGAGCGCCTGCTCAAGATCGGCACTAAAGCCGCCCGACCAGGAACAGGACAAAATATCGGCGTTCAGCGCCGCATAACGAATGGCGTCCGCTACCGCTTCGTCACGCGCGAGCTCGTCGGCGTGAAAAATTTTAACCGGCAGAATGCGGCAGCCCGGGGCGGCGCCGACCGAACCGTTGATGCTGCCGATTTTTCTGCCGATAGCGGCGATTACGCCCGCGCACGGCGTTCCGTGAATGTCGTTGCCGGTCATAACGTGATACGGGTAACGGAACAGCTTCGGGCGCGGATTGAAATGTTCGGGATTTTCTTCGGGCAGAAAGAAATCGCGTCCGTTTTTGTCCGGCGAGCCTATGTCCGGATTTTTCCAGATTCGCGTGCGCAGATTCGGATGCTCGATGTCGACCCCGTCGTCCAGAACGGCAATGACGATTTCCTTCCTGCCGGTCGTTCGCTTCCACGCCTGCAGAATTTCGACGTCCTCGCCCGTTAACGCGCCGCCTCCGCCTTTATTATTGAGATGCCATTCTTCGGCGCGTATGCTCGGCGGCGCCTCGCGGCGATACTGCGAGACAAAATTCGGCGTGGCGAAAACCGTCTCGTCCAAATTAGTCCATTCGTTGGCGACCTCAAGCAGCTTCTCGCCGGTATGCCTGCGCTCCGGGTCATAGACTACGACCTGATGCGGCACAAAAGGATTTCTGCGGCGAATTTTGAAGCCGCGGTCTTTCAGAATCGTCTCCTGCATTTTTTTCGTAGTGCCCGGTTTAAAGCGGACAACGACTTCACGGTAAACTACGTGGAGCAGCCCGGTTTCCTTTTCCCGAAAAACGACGGGCGGCGGACCGGACGGCGGGCTGGGCGCAGTGATGCCCAAAGTTTTCCCGACCGTTTCCTGACCAATCTCAAAAAACGCGCGGCTCGCCCGCGACACCAGAGAAGCAGTGTTAATCGAAACATTTTTGTTTTTTGTTTCAACATCAACTGCCAATCGGCGCACTGTCTCGTCCGTAACCACCTCGGTTTCCAGAGGAGTCAATTCAATTTGCTTGTTATGTTTACTATAAAGATACATTTTTTAAATTTCCTTTGACGTAAATGTAACGCGGCGTTTAACAAAGCGCCCGTTCGGTGGTGGCGAAGCCGATAAAATCCGAACTAACCGGCATAGAAAAAGAGTTGTCGCTTGACACGAAGAATCTGACACAACTCGGCAGGATTTGCAAGAAAAATTTTCCGGAAATTCTAAAGCGCCGCCGGCATTTCAAAATCAGCCGTCAAATTTCGCGCAGGCATTAAAGGCAGGCGTTAAAAATCGAGGATAAAAGCCGCGATAAAAGAAAAGAGGCAATAGAAATCAACCTAATTTTTCGTTGACGAAGGTAAGAATTCCGATGGCGACGCTGACGACGACAAACGTCGCGATGGCGCGCCAGACGGCATCGGATTTGGTAAATTCCCAGATTGCCAGAATGCACAAAACAGTGCAGACGACGAGCGAAAAAGTAATCACGCCGAAAGCGACGTTGCGAAGCATTCGCGGGTTGATAACGCCTCTGGCGTCGCGCGAAACGGGCGGAATTTTCTGTGATTGTTCGAGCTTTTCCTTTTCCATTTTTCGATTATAGCAAACTTGTAATCGCCCACAGAGAAATTATCGAAATCGCAATCCAGAGCAAAACGCCCTGCACCAGCGGTCTGACGCCGACTTTGCGGAGTGCGGAGCGCGAAAGCGATGCTCCGATGAGGAAAAGCGTAACGGTCAATCCGGTTTTCGCCAGCATCACGCCGGAATCGAAAAGGCTCGGCAAAACGAAATCGGGCGCGTAGGTTCTGACGAGGCTCGCCAGCAGAAAGAGAAAGATAAACCACGGGACGGCGATTTTCGTTTTCTTTTGCGAGCTTTTCGACCGGTAAAAAAGGGCGAATAAAAGCGCGACCGGCGCAATCCAGAGCGCGCGGGCGAGCTTGACGGTCGTGGCGACGGGCAGGGCTTCCGCGCCGTATCTGGACGCCGCGCCGACCACCGAGCTGGTATCGTGAATCGCAATCGCCGCCCAGACGCCGAACTGATTTTCGGTTAAATTCAAGGCGCGACCGACCACCGGAAAAACGAAAAGCGCGACGGAATTTAAAATAAAAATCGTCGCCAGCGAGACGGAGATTTCTTCCGAATCGGCGTCGATGGCGGGCGCGACCGCCGCAATCGCGCTGCCGCCGCAAATCGCCGTTCCCGTCGAAATCAAATTGGAGGTTTTGTCTTCGACCTTCAGCCACCTGCCGAGCAGAAAGCCGAGCGCGAGCGTTCCGAAAATCGTCGCAATCGTAAACAGAATCCCGTCTTTTCCGGCTTTGACGATTGCTTCCAGATTCATCCCGAAGCCGAGCAGGACGACCGAAATTTGCAAAAGAATCTTCGTCGTTTTCCGGGTCTGCGCCGGAAACGGGTTGCCGAGCACGAGCGCCGGAATCAAGCCCAAAGCCAGAACCGTCGGCGGCGAAACAAACGGCGTCAAACAGGCGAAAATTAAAAGAAAAAAGACGATTTTCCGCCAAAGCATAGGTAAATAATGCAAAACGCAAAATGCAAAGTGCAAAATGCGGAAGACGGAAGATAGAAGTCGGAAGACAGAAGATAAATTTCCACCGGCTTCTGTCTTCCGTCTTCCGCAATAAAAATAAGGGCAGGCACAAGTCCCGCCCTTACGAAAAGCGTTAAATTTTCATTTTAGATAAACGCGAAATCGAATTGTTCCTCGTGAATCGTCGGGTCGCTCGTGATGTCTACCGCTCCGAGATAAGCCTCGATTTCTTCCAGCACGACTCGTTCGTCGCCGCGCAGCGCCCTTAAGACTTCGGGGTGAACACGCAGAGTCACCAGCCGCACGTCGCTGGCGTGGCGCGAAAGACGCCGTGCTTCTTCCAGAATGTTGTAGCAGACGGTTTGCGGCGATTTCACCCAGCCCGCGCCCTGGCAATGCGCGCACGGAGCGCAAAGCGTTCTTTCCAGAGATTGCTTGACGCGCTTTCTGGTCATAATAATCAAGCCGAAATCGTTGAACGACAAGACTTTCGTCGGCGATTTGTCGTGCGAAAGATGCTCCTGCAATGCCTGCAAAACTTTCTGGCGATTGCGGCGGTCTTCCATATCAATCAAATCCAGCACGATGATGCCGCCCAAATCGCGCAGGCGAATCTGCCGCGAGATTTCCTCGACGGCTTCCATATTCGTCTTCGTAATCGTGTCTTCGAGCCGCGCGTTGCCCTTGCCGACGAATTTTCCGGTGTTGACGTCAATCGCCACCAGAGCTTCGGTCTGATTGATGACGAGATAGCCGCCCGAACGCAGCCACACGCGCGGTTTCAGAGCTTTGTCGATTTCTTCCTGCACGTTGAAGGCTTCGAGGATAGGCTCGTCGCGCGTGTAGAGCTTGACGCGATTGACCATTCGCGGCTGAATGCGATTGACGAACTCGACGATGCGCAGGTATTCCTCTTCGGAATCGACACGAATCGCCGTGAAATCGTCGGAAAGCTGGTCGCGCAGTATTCGCTGGATAATATCCAAATCCTGATGCACGAGCGCGGGCGATTTCGATTTTTCCGCCGTTTTCTTGACGTCTTTCCAAGTGCGCACGAGATAGCGCGCGTCCTCGCGCAGGTTTTCTTCCGGCACGCCGATTCCGGCGGTGCGGACGATAAAGCCGCCCGACGGCACGTCTTCCTCGTTGCGAATTTTCTGAATCAGCGTTCTGAGACGATTGCGCTCGCCGCCCGATTCGATTTTGCGCGAAACGCCGACGTGCTCAATCGTCGGCATATAAACCAGATAGCGACCGGGCAGAGCGATGTGCGACGTGATGCGCGCGCCTTTGCGGGCAATCGGCTCTTTGGCAATCTGCACGAGAATTTCCTGACCTTCGCGGAGCAAATCCGTAATCGTCGGCTGATTGCGCTCGCGCTCGCGGCGCGATTCGCGTCTGCCGCCTTGTTGGTAACCGCCGCCGTTGCTTCGGCTAGGGCTGCCGCTGCCGGTGCTGCCGCTGCCGCCGTCGCTGCTGTTTTCAATCATCTCGGCGTCGGCAAATTCATTTTCGGCTGACGAGATGGTTTCATCCATCTTCGAGCTTTCGTAGCGGTCTTCGGTCGGTCCGCTGCGCGCCTGCTGCGGTTGCTGACGATTGCCGCCGCGATTACCGCCGCCGCTGCCGCCGCTGCCGCCGCGCCGTCGCCCGCCGCGACGAACTGCCATTTCCGCAATGTCCGGCGCGGGTTCGGTCACGCTCGCGTCCGCGTCCGCCAGCGGCGCTTCGCCTGCCGTTTTATTCTTTGCGGATTTTCTGCCTCTGCCGCTGGATTTTTCTTTGCCTTCGGTCTTCTGCTCTTTCGATTTCCGGCTGTCTTTTTTCGATTTCCCGCCGCGCGTCTTGCTCGGTTCTTCTTCGGCTGCTGCGGCTGGCTCATCGGCGGCTGCTTCCGTTTCTGCGGCTGCCGTTTCTGCGGCTGCCGGCGGCTCGCTGCCTGTTTCGGACTGTTCTTCTTTTCTCGATTTTCTGCCGCCGCGCCCGCGTTTTGATTTGCCGCGCCTTTCTTCTTCCTGAGGCGCTGCGGCGGTCGCCGCCGCTGCTGCTGCTGCTGCCGTCGATTCGGAAACGGCTTCGTCTTCGTCGGCGATGCGCTGGAAACCGTTCGGCATATCGGAAACCGAGTCTAAAAGCGAGCCGACCTCGGCGGTCGACGTGCTTTCCATATCGAATTCGACCGCGCGCACTTTATCGATAATCGCTTCCTGCATAAAGGCGTCTTTGAATATTTCGCCCGGCGTTTCTTCTTCATCGTCAACGACACGCTCGAAACCCGAATCCTCGATTTCAAAAAGCGGCGAAGCATCTTCTTCCCGTTCGTCCGCCGTTTCAAAAAACGGGAAAGGTTCGGCTTCGGTAGATTCAAACGCTTCTTCGGTTTCCGGCGTTCTATCCGCCGCCGACGCCGATGCGCCGGTTTCTCTTTGTTTACCGCGTCTTCCTTTATCGCGCTTGCCGCGTCTGCTGCCGCGCGATTCTTCAAATTCTCCGGCGCGCTGTGCGGGCTTTTCCTCGTCAACCGGCAAGTCTTCGACGGCTTCAAAGCCGATAGCGGCTTCGCTCGGTTCGTCTCCCGTTTCGACCGGGACGGCAATTAAAGGCTCGACGATTTCCTGAATTTCTTCCATCTGGTGCTCGCGTTCGAGTCGTGCCTTTTTAATCTGTTCGCCGGCTTCGCGGGCGGCGATTTCGGGCGGCGATTTCTTGGTTTTTTCCAGCATAATCCGCTCGAATTCTTCTTCCTCGTCAAAGAAATCGGAGACGTAAAGAAAAGCGTCGCGCTCCAGACCGATTTCGACGAAAGCCGACTGCATACCGGGCAAAACACGCTGCACGCGACCTTTATAAATATTTCCGACGACGCCCGAATTCTCCTCGCCGCGCTCGATATAAAATTCCGTCACCTGCCCGTTTTCCAGGATGGCGATTCTTTTTTCGCGCCCGTTGACGCTGATAATCATTTCTTTGGACATATTTTTTCCTAAATATTCGCGGAGTCCGGAGAGTCAAAAGAAATATCTTCGTTTTGACTCTCGACTCTCCGGATTCTCCAGACTCTCGGGACTAATTTTCAGGCTTGGAGATTCGTTTGGCAGAAAAATTCAGGATTGGAGATACAGTTTTACCGACCGCTCGTTTCAGAAAGCGGATTTCGCGTTTTTGAACTTAGATTTTTCTAGTTTTCGGCAAAATGCGGGCTTTGCCGAAACGATTTGAGTTTTCACGCAGGAATCCGTGTTTTTACAAAAGCGACTTTTCGCTTTTCCAGTGCCGCGGGGAGCAGCGAATAATTATTCCAGATTCTGGATTTTAGATTTTGGATTTGCGATTGGGAAGAGAATAAAATTTTCTTAATAAATTACGGCGCGAGACCGCTTTTTATCCAATCTAAAATCGGCAATCGAAAACCTGAATTTTTTCAATGCTCGACCCGCAGATATTCTTTTAACAAAGCTAACTTGCTGTTGTTCAATCCTTTTAAGTTTGCTGCCGCTTGGCTGTTGTCAATCAAAATCGTTTCAAACGAAACTCCAGGCAAACTTCGCTAAGTATAAATGACTTTTTTCGTTTTGTCATCAAGTATCGCGCTCCGGCAGAGCCTAAAAACCGCGAAAACGAGAAAATTACCGGGCAAAGCGAATCGTGATGACGCGTCGAAAGCGCGCTCGTGCCGGAAATATAAACCAGCCGCGCTCATTCGCATCCGCGTTTCCGCGCCTGCTGTCAACCGCAGCTTTTTTGTTTTATACTTTTGCAGAAACAGAATGAGATTCCCTTTCCGCTTACCCGAAAACAAAGAATTCGACGCCGTCGGATTCGGCACGAACGCGGTCGATTTTCTGATTGTCACGCCCGAATATCCGCAGTTTAACTCCAAGACGGAGCTGGTCGATTACATTCAGCTGGCGGGCGGCGAAATCGCCTCGACGATGGCTGGACTGCGGCGTCTGGGCTTAAAAACCGCATACGTCGGGCGCTTCGGCGACGACGCGGCGGGCGGCTTCGGCTTGAACACGTTAATCGCCGAAGGCGTCGATACGACGCACGCCGAGCAAATCGAAGGCGCGCGCACGCAGGTCGGCTTTATCTTAATCGACGAGCGAACGGGCGAGCGGACGGTGATGTGGAAACGCGATGGAAAACTTTCATACGCGCCGGAAGAAGCGCCGCTCGGGATTGTGAAAAACACGCGCGTTTTTCACGCGACGCCGCACGACGCGCCCGCCTGCGCGCGGATGGCACGAGCGGCGCGAGAGGCGGGCGCAATCGTCTCGATTGACATCGACAATCTTTTTGCAGGCATCGAGGAGCTGCTGCCGCTGATTGATATTTTTATTTCATCCGAAGAATTTCCGGAAAGACTGGTCGGCGTAAAAGACAGACGCGAATCCCTGCGCGAGATAAAATCGCGCTACGGCTACAAAATCGTCGGGATGACGCTCGGTGAAAAAGGCTCTCTGCTTTTGTGCGAGGACGAATTTATCGAAACCGGCGGCTTTGCCGTGCCGAACGGCTGCAAAGACACGACCGGCGCGGGCGACGCCTTTCGCGTCGGGCTGCTTTACGGTCTTTTGAAGGGCGAGAGCGTCGAAACGGCGGCGCGGATGGCAAACGCCGTCGCCGCCCTGAAATGCCGCGAGCTGGGCGCGCGCACGGCTTTGCCGAACGTTGATGAGTTAAATTCGCTTTTAGGGAACTGACGCGGAGACGCGCGAACGCGGAGAAAGAAACAGCGACGAATCTCCGCGTCTCTCTCTTTCTCCGCGTCTCGGCGTCCGCGCGTCTTCGCGTCGCTCTAAAACCGTTTCGCCAGCCAGACGCCGCCCGCGACGCCTGCGAAGCCAATCAAAACGCTCGAAAAAAGATAAAGAAAAGCCGTCGCGAATTCGCGCTCGCGGACAAGCTCGAAAATCTCCATTTCAAAAGTCGAAAACGTCGTATATGCGCCTAAAAATCCGACGATGACGGCGAGGCGCAGATTTTCGGCGGCGGTAAATTTATCGGCGAAAAACACGAGCAGAAAGCCGATGAGAAACGCGCCCGTCACGTTGATGAAAAACGTGGCGAAAGGAAAGTGCGAGAAAGTTTTCGCCAGCAGAAGATTCAGAGCGTAACGCGCCAGCGCGCCGCAAGCGCCGCCGATGGCAACCGATAAAATTCGCGTGAAAGCTTCCGCTGGCAAAAACTCGTCCGATTAAATTAAGGTTTGTATTCGCAGAAAATTCTATTTTGCGAATCTTCGCCGAAATTTTCAACGTAACCGAGACCGAATTTCGTCTCGCGGCTCTCGATTTTGTTCGGGTTCGCGCCCTGAACAATGGTGCGATTGACAAAAACGGCTTCGAGTCTTTTTGTCGTTCCGTCGGCGTAAACTCTGGTCGCCGTCAGCAGCGCGCCTTCGATTTTCGCGTCGCGCAGCGTGAAATTCGCTCGCGCGGAATTTTCAAAACCGGTTTCGTAACCGCCGCCTTCGATTCCGCCGTCGCCGCTCGCGCGCAGCTCGATGCGATAATTCGCGTCGGGCGATTCGTAAACGCCCGCGTATGCGGCGGCGTTTTTGACGACCGTTTCGTTTTTAATATCTATGTAGAGTTCAAACTCGAAATTCTTTTTTACCTTGTGTTTATACTTCGTCTTGTCGAGCGACGCGGCGATTTCCGCGCTCTCTGCCGCGCGTCGGACGTCTGCGCAAAAGCGTCGTTTGCCGAAATGAATCCGCAGATTAAAAATACGATTAGAACCAAAGCCTGAAACATAAAATTTTCTCCTTTATCGAAATAGCTTCTAATCATATAAACACCTGAAAGCCTTTTTTTGTGACAGGAAATAACGTCTTATTAAAGAGCGGCTGAAATTATCGTCTAAAATCTTTTATGCCAATAGTAAAATCCAGTTCAGCAAATTAGCCGCCGCCCAAAGCAGAAGACTCCTTTTTACACCCTTCAAAGCTTCCAGATATTCCGCTTCGGGATGCCGCAGCCAGTACCAGTGCCGGTAAAACCATCGAAGACATAAAAGAACGGGAGAAAGATACGGCAATAAAGATAAGGCTCTGAGCCAGACGGGAAAATCCATATAGAGCAGCAGAAGTCCGACGCCGAGAAACGGGAAAACGGCTATATCAAGGGTAAAAATCTTGTTCGCCGAGCTGCAAGCCTGCGTCAGCGTAAATTGCCTGACGAAGTTTTGGATGATTTCCTCCTGCTCGAGGAAAACTTCGCAGTGCGGACATTTTCTTTCCTGAAACGGTAACGAGTTTTCCTCAAATTCCAATAAAATCAAGCTCCCGCAATAAGGACACTTTCCGTAAGGCGTAACTGCGGGGTCGATAAAATCCGGGTCGTATTTCATTTTACTTCCTAATCGGTCGATAAAATTTCGCCAGCAGGCGCGGCGGAAAGCCGACCCAGTAAAGCCCCTGAAAAAACGACCAGCGCAGGAAAGTGAGCGGAAACGAGCGATTTTCAAAACGGCGGGAAGACGTCGTCACGGTCAGATTGATGTGGACGAAACGCCCGCGCCTTTGCAGGCGCTTGAACAAATCCAAATCTTCAAACAGCGGCAGAAAGCGAAAGCCGCCGATTTTTTCGTAAACTTCGCGGCGCACGAAAATCGCCGAATCGCCGTAAACCAGCCCGATTGAGCGCAGATAAGGGTAAAGCCGCGTCAGAAAACGCGCCCAGCGGCTGTCGCCGCTAAAGGCTATCTCGAAATTTCCGCCGACCACTTCGCGATAGCGCATATTGGCTTTAATCTGCCTGCCCGCGCCCTGTATGGGTCGCGTGTCGGCGTGAATAAACCAGAAAATATCGCCCGTCGCGTGTTTCGTGCCTTCGTGCAGCTGCCGCCCGCGATTCGCTTCCGACAGCTTCACCAGCTTGATTTTTTTCAGACGGTCGTAACCCTCGATAATCTCAATCGTTTTGTCCGTGCTGCCGCCGTCCACGATGATAACCTCGTCCACATTCACCAGCCGCGACAGTGCGTCGAGCGTTTTTCGTATCGAAAGCTCTTCGTTAAAAGTCGGAATGATGACCGAGATTTCCATAACGCGAACAGTTTAGAAGGTAAAAGGCAAAAGGTAAAAGGCAAAAGGTAAAAAAAGCGATTTCTCACTTTTGCCTTTTGCCTTTTTACTTTTGCCTTAATTTTTTTCCATCAGCTCGATAAAACGTCTGAATAAATACTCGGAATCGTGCGGACCGGGCGCGGATTCGGGATGATACTGAACGCTGAAAACCGGCAGAGTTTTGTGTTTCAAGCCCGCGACGGTGTTGTCGTTCAGATTGACGTGCGTGACCTCGACATCGGCGGGCAGGCTCGCCGCGTCGACCGCGAAACCGTGATTGTGCGACGTGATTTCGACTTTGCCGGTCGATAAATCCTTAATCGGCTGGTTGCCGCCGCGATGCCCGAACTTTAATTTGTAGGTTTCGCCGCCGAAAACCTGTCCCAGAATCTGGTGTCCGAGACAGATTCCGAACATCGGCACGTTCGATTCGGCGAGCTTTTTGATTTCCTCGACCACCTTTTGCATCGAAGCCGGGTCGCCCGGACCGTTTGAGAGAAAAATGCCGTCGGGCTTCATTTCCAGAACTTCGCGCGCGGGCGTTTCCGCCGGAACAATCGTCAGGCGGCAGCCGTATCTGGAAAACTCGCGCAGAGAATTCGTCTTGACGCCGAAATCGTAACAGACGACGTGAAATTTTTCCTCGCCGCCGGCGGCTGGAAAATCGTAAGATTCGTCTATCGTCACGGCGCTGGCAAGCTCGCGGTTCTGCATCGGCGGAGAATTTTTTACTTTTTCCAGCAGGCTGGCTTCGTCCGCGTCAAGCGTGGAAATAACGGCGCGCATCGCGCCTTTGTCGCGGATGTGGCGAACCAGCGCGCGCGTGTCGAGATGCTCGATGCCGACGATTTTATGGCGTTTCAGATACGAATCGAGCGTTTCCTGCGAGCGCCAGTTCGACGCGACGCGGCTCGCCTCGCGGACGACGAAGCCTTCCACCCACGGGCGGCGCGATTCGGTGTCTTCCTCGTTGACGCCGTAATTTCCGATAAGCGGATACGTCATACAGACGATTTGCCCGGCGTAGGAAGGGTCGGTCAGAATTTCCTGATAGCCCGTCATCGAGGTATTGAAAACCATCTCGCCGAACGCCTCGCCTTCCGCGCCGAACGCGCGACCGCGAAACGTTCTTCCGTCTTCAAGAATTAAAAGTGCCGTTTTCGATAAGTTCATAAGATTTTACCGC
>JALZHR010000098.1 GCA_030860665.1 Acidobacteriota bacterium | reverse complement strand
GACCGTAAGAGGACGGGCGCGAGCCGCCGAAAACGCGCGGCATATCGGGCGCGAATCCGCCCCAGACGGAAAGCTCGTTTTTCTCGTCGAAGCCGCTCGTCGAAGACGTTTGCGCCGCCGCCGTCGTCCGCGTCGCGGAAGAAGAACCGGCGACGACGTTTTCATCCTTTTCGGTCGAGGCTTTTATCTGAGCGCCGGTCACGTCGTTCGTGCCGCTCGTGATGTTACTGCTATCGGCTAAATTCTGCGTGAAAATCACAGTGGGGCAGGCTGCAATAATAATAAAAAGACAGATTCCGCAGGCAATGGCGGTTAAAAAATTTCGCATTAAAGTTTTTTTCTCTCCGTAAAAATGTTCTGGAACGTGAAAACGCGCGGGCTTGTTCGGTCGCCGCGCGTTATAAGCATAAATCAATTTTTCGTTTTTGACGAAAGCCGGTTATTTAAAAACCGAGAAACCGATATATAAAGTGTTGGCGTTATAGCCCGGATTATTTTTTTTTCCGTAAATGTTGGCGTTCGAGATGTGAAAATAACGATAGCCCAGGCTCAGAAATCGCTTCGGATTTTTTCTCGAGTGAATCATCAAGCCGCCGCCCCAATCGCCCATAAAATGATAGCGACCGGCGACCGGGACAGGTATCGGCTTGTTGAAATAAAGAGCGCCCGCGCCGAGTTTCAGAAACGGCTTGATACGGCGATTAGGCATAAAAGTAAAGCGAAAATTGGCGGGCGAGATGCCGAAACCGTAACTCGTTTCGCGCACTGTCGGAGAAACCGTCGGCGTCGCGGTCGCAGAAACGAATGCCGGATTTCTCACTTCGTTTTTAAAGGCGACGACGAGCGGCGTGATGCCGAACAGATAGGCGTAGGTAACGCCTTTTTTCGTGCCGAGCGTGCGCCCGATGCGAATATCGAGCGTGGTCATCTTGCGCCGCGACCGGTCGTATTCGTCGGGTCCGGCAAATTTTGACGGTCGAAACGGCGCAACGCCGAATTCAAAATTATATTCGATAGCGCCGCGGCGGTGTTTGTAAAGGTAATTGTTTTGTACCGTTTCCGTGTCGGCTTTGGCGGGCTTTGACGGATTGAATTCAAATTTTCCCGGCTTGAAAAAACTTGTTTCCTTTGCGGAGTAAATTTCCGGCTCAAACGGCGTTTGAATCGATTCGATAGAATCGGATTCGTTCTTTAAATCTTTTTCTGCTGCTGTTGCTGCTGCTGCTGTTGTTTTAAGCAAGTTGTTCGACTGTTGTTGCTGTGCCGCGACCGTAAAAAATAAAACGGTCAAAATCAAAAACAGACTGCCGGCGGCGAGTCTCAAGTTTTCAAGCATTATGCCAATTTCCCCTTGCTGCGCGTGTAATCAGTCCGGTCGAACCGGCGAGCCGAAATACTGCTTACTGCCGCTCGCTTTTATAAATCCGGCTGTATGAAACGTAATTATGCCAGAACTTTTCCAAATTTTTCACTTCGTCGTCCGCCAGCGTGCGCTTGACACGCGCCGGGCTGCCGAGAACCAGCGAGCGCGGCGGAATCTCCGTATTCGGCGTGACCAGGCTGCCCGCGCCGACCAGCGAATTTCTGCCGATGCGCGCGCCGTCCATCACAATCGCGCCGATGCCGATTAAACAGCCCGTTTCGACATAACAGCCGTGCAGCGTGACGCGATGCCCGAGCGTCACTTCATCTTCCAGCACGGTCGGATGCGTCCGGGCGGAAACGTGCAGCACGCAGGCGTCCTGAATGTTCGTCCGCGCGCCGATGCGTATGTAATTGACGTCGCCTCTAAGAATAGAGCCGAACCAGACGCTGGAATTTTCGCCGATTTCGACGTCGCCGATAATCACCGCCGTTTCGGCGATAAAAGCCGTTTCGTGGATGCGGGGCGACAGATTCTGAAACCGCTTAATCATAAAATACACACAACGTCGCGCGGCGGGCGGGCGAAAAAAGTCATTTAAGTTTTATCTGCTCCGGCGCGGGCGTTCAAAAAATGGTAACAGTTTAACTTTGCAGATGGCAAGATTTTGTTTTTATACGCGTTCGTGGCAAACTCGTTTTTACAAAAGTTTACAGACAAAGGGGCGAAAGCGATGGCGAAACAACCAAGAATTTTGGCTTTTGCGGGCAGCCTGCGCGAAAAAGCTTATACGAAAAGAATCGTGAAGGTCGCGGCGGCGGGCGCGCGGGCGGCGGGCGCGGAAATAACCTACGTCGATTTGAAAGATTACCCGATGCCGATTTACAACACGGATTTGCAGGACACGCAGGGCTTTCCGCCGATAGCGACGGCTTTTCAGAGGCTGTTGCTCGAACACGACGGCTTGCTGATTGCCACGCCCGAATACAACGGCTCGCTGCCCGCTGCGCTGAAAAACGTGATTGACTGGACGTCGCGCGCCATCG
The DNA here is from genome assembly GCA_030860665.1 of Acidobacteriota bacterium. Classification (GTDB taxonomy): domain Bacteria; phylum Acidobacteriota; class Blastocatellia; order Pyrinomonadales; family Pyrinomonadaceae; genus JALZHR01. The sequence continues at coordinate 5,505 of JALZHR010000098.1, read as the reverse complement.
GCGATTTGAAAACCGCCGACTGCTACCGGGGAAAATTTGCGGCGATAATGACGGCTTCGCGCGGCAGCTTCGGCGGCTTTCGCTGTCTGGCGCACCTGCGCGACGTGCTGACGATGCTGCACGTCTGCACTTTGCCGACGGAAATCGCCGTTTCGTTTGTCGCCAGCAAATTCGACGGCGACGGCGACGAGATGGTGGACGACCGGATGCAGGCGACGCTGGAAGATTTGGGCGCGTCGCTGGTCGCGATGCTGCGCAAAACGCTCGCCGAAGAAGCCGAAACAATCGAAACCCAAACGGCGGACGTAAACGGCTGAAAAATTCGTGCTTTCGTCTTTTTTAGATGCCGCGAGTCTTAGACGACATAAAAACCCGCGTCCCGGATTTAGCCGAGCCTCCGGCATCGACTGAATAAAACCGGAGAGAAAGCCGCACGTTTTATGCGAACATTTTCCGAAGCGGAAAAACAATTGCTGATTGCGTCGGGCTGGCTGAAAAGCCGCTACGGCTTGATGTCCGGCTTCAGCGCCGAAAGCGTCGCAAATGCGGAGAATTTAAGAAAATTCGGCGGAATTTGGTTCGGCAAATATCTGGTCGATTGGTCGGGCGCGTTTCAGAGCCTGATTGACGAAGGTTATTTATCCGAATCGAGCGGCGTTTTCGCGCTGACGGGAAAAGGAAACCGCGCCCGAAAAGCGGTCGAAATTGAAAATCCGCTGTGGCTGTATGAATACGACAATTTTTTCGGCGCGGCGATAAACAGCCCGGCGCATGCGCTTTTTTGCGAAAGGGTTTACGGCGCGAATCTCTGCCAGCACGGTCTGGCTGATGTTTTTCAATTGAATAAACTGCTCGAAGCTTTGCGGTTAGAGCCGCGCGAGCACGTTCTGGATTTGGGCTGCGGCAATGGTTTTATCACCGAATACCTGCAAGCGGAAACGGGCGCGTTTTTTCACGGCGTCGATATTTCCGCCGAAGCGATTCGTCAGGCGCGGGCGAGAACGGCGGGCAATGAGCGGCTCGCCTTCAGCGTCGGAAATATGAATCGTTTAGCGTTTGAGCCGCCGCTTGAGCCTTTCGACTGCGCCGTTTCGATAGACACGCTTTATTACGTGGACGACTTGGAAGAAACCTAAAAACAAATCGTCTCGCTGCTGCGGAAACCGGGCGGGCGAATGGGAATATTTTTTACGCAGTGGATTGTCGCACCCGAAGACGGCGAGAATTTACTGCCCGAAAACACGGATTTGGCGAAACTGCTGAAAAAGCGCGATTTAAAATTTTCGGCGCTCGATTTAACCCGAAACGAAGCCGAACACTGGCGAAAAAAAGTCGAGGTTCTGGAAGAGCTGCGACCGCAGTTTGAGAGCGAAGGAAATCTGAATCTGTATAATTACAGATACACGGAAGCGGCGCGTTATGCGAATTGGGATTCGAGCAGGCGCAGCCGTTATCTTTACCGTATAACATTGTCATAAAAACATTATTTAGTTAGCAGCAGCAGCAGCAGTAGTAGTAGAATGATTGATTTACGAAGCGATACAGTGACCAGACCGACGCCCGCGATGCGCCGTGCGATGGCTGAGGCGGAAGTCGGCGACGACGTTTACGGCGAAGACCCGACGGTTAATCTGCTACAGGAACGCGCCGCCGAGATGTTCGGCAAGGAAGCCGCGCTTTTCGTGCCGACCGGCTCGATGGGCAATCAAATCGCCGTCAAGCTGCATACGAAACCCGGCGACGAAATCATCATCGAGGAACGCGGGCATATTTTTAATTACGAGCTAGGAGCACCATCGTTTATCGCGGGCGTAATCGTGCGCCCGGTGCGCAGCGCCTCGCCGACGGGAATGCTGACGTGGGACGAAATCGCCGCCGCGCTGCACGTCAACCAGATTTATTACGTCGCGCCGACCGGCTTGATTTGTCTGGAAAACACGCACAATTTCGGCGGCGGCAGCGTGATGTCGGCGCGCGAGACGGCGGAAATCTGCGAGCGGGCGCACACGCTCAATTTGCCCGTTCACCTGGACGGCGCGCGAATTTTTAACGCGGCGGCGGCTTTGAACGAACCGGTCGCCGATTTATCGAAAGAGTGCGATTCCGTCCAGTTTTGTTTATCGAAGGCGCTCGGCGCGCCGGTCGGCTCTATGATTCTGGGCAAAAAAGATTTTATCGAAGAAGCGCGCGTCTGGCGCAAGCGGCTCGGCGGCGGAATGCGCCAGGTAGGCGTTTTAGCCGCCGCAGGACTCGTCGCGCTGGAAGAAACGCCCGCCTTGCTGCATCGCGACCACGAAAACGCGAAAAGACTGGCGGAAGGCGTGGCGAATCTGAAAGGCATCGCTATTGACGCCGAAAAAGTGGTGACGAATATCGTGATTTTCGACGTGACGGGAACGGGCAAAACTTCCGCCGAGATTGTCAAGCGTCTGAAAGAGGAAAAAATCCTGGCTATCGGCTTCGGCGGCGCGATTCGGATGGTGACGCATTACGACATTTCGCGCGAGAACATCGAAACGACGCTCGGGGCACTGCGGAAAATTTTAGGATGAATCCGTATGCAGCCTTTAGCGAACTTCAGGATTTCCCGCAGCGGGAATTTTTTTTTCCGCCGGATGACTCCGAAGATTAAAGTTACGCGCGGCGGCGCTGCTCCGCTTTGCCTGAGTCCGCCCGCGCGCAAAATTATTTTTTTAAGTCATTTGTCCTTGTTATAATCGACTTCGATAACGAGCCTGCCGAGGTGAATAACAGCCAGCTCGGGTAAGTCTTTGAGTTTCCGGTTAGGACCGATAAACTCGACCAGCCATAGTTTATCGCCTTCGGGGTCGAGAATTTCGTTCTGAGTCCGACCGTCGCCGCGAAAATGTTCAAAGGCGGCGAGCTTATCTTCCAGTAATTTGCGATATACCCAATCTGCGCCGCCGCCCGCCCTGATTTCAGAATAGGAGAGTTTTTTTATTCTCTGGCTCGCCGCTGCCGAGTAGCACAGGACGAATGCTTTCTCGGCTTCCGACCTGAAAAAAATTTTCTCGGTCGGCGTCTGGTTTTTATTTTCGGGGTCGATGCCCGCTTTTTCGGACAACCGGTAGAAAAGCGAAAACATATTATCCCAATATGGAATATACACTTTAAAATTCCAGTCGCGCGGCAGGTTTCCGTCTCTTACGTCCAGAGCCGGCGAAACGTCTTCCCCGTAGCGAAAGACGACGGCGACCATATCCACATTGCGCTGCCGCCCGATAATGTCTTCCGCCTCGTAACCGATATCCGAATAAATTTCCGGCAGCGACCGCCCGTAGATGCTCTCGGGACTGGTCAGAAAGACGAAGGGGCGACCGCCCAGAAGGGCGTCTCTCCGCCCCGGAACGCCGCCGCTGTCCAGAAGATGATTATCCGGCGTGAGAATTCCCGCCCGCGGCGCAATACGAACAAAAAAATCGGTTGTCCGGCTTAGCTTGTCGTAATCGACCGGGCGGGTTTTCGGATTGCCGATAAGCTCGACGATTTCCTGCAACTTCGGCGATAAAGGTTTAGCACCGACCGATGCCGGGTCGGGATACAGAAGCCTGCGCTGCTGCTGCTGCTGTGCCGTGACTATGAAAGCGGTGCTGCCCAGCAGCAGCAACAGCAATAACAGCCGGGAAAATATAGAACGCGTGTATCTTTTAATCATCACGACCGCCTCCGCGCCGGAATTGCGGAATAAGATGAACAGACGCCGGGACTACTGTAAATTAATGGTGAACTCCCTGCACAATTCATCTTTTTTAAGTTCCTGCGTGGTGAAGTAGTTGCTCTGGGACTGCAAAGCGTCCACCAGCGAGAGGCGCGGCACTTCCGTTTTTTTCGCACGATTTCCGTGTTTGCCTTCCATAGTTGAAACGAAAGTCTGGAGACGCTTGTCGGAAGGCGCGAAATTTTTCTTTTTAAACATTTCCCAGAGCGATTTCGGGTTAGCGTTGCGGCTGCCGTGGTGACCGACCTTGAACACGTCCACATCCTCGAGAAGCTTTCTGAATTCGGGACTGCGCTGGGCTTTGTCCAAAGCGTAAGACCAGTTTTCTATCTGCGCGTCACCGGGAAAAAGCAATTTTTTACCGCCGACCTCAAAGTGGAGAATGATGCTGGTATTATTCATCACGCTGTCGAGAATGCGGACGATTTCGAGCATCTGCGTGCCGCGAATGGCATCCATCCGACGGATAAACCACCTCGTATGCGGCGGAATCAGCTGCGCCACGTCCCGCCTGGCGATATATTGGAACAGGGGTTTCGCTTCGCCGTTATTGTCGATAGCTTTTCCCGCGTCCGCGCTGAATTGCCAGAATTCAGCCGCATCCTCATCTCGCATCTTGGTAATTTTTTTAGATTGCTGAAGATTGGGCGGACCGAGCACGCGCACCGTGACGCCCGGCAGCAAATCGTCGAGGTCGAGCGGATTATCGAGGTCGGCGCTGACATACATCGCCTGCCCGTTTTTTCCCATTTCTATCAGATTGTCAATCGCCGAGCGGTTGCTGATGTTGTCCTCGCCGAGAAAACCGAGCTGGTCGGCGAGCCCCGCCAGCTCGCGGCTTTTGCCTAATAGACGCGCTTCATTTCTGATGGCTTCGGCGACCGCCTGCATATTGGAGAGCGTTTTGGAAAAGGCGATGCTTTTGCCCGCAGACGTAGTCGTGGCGAAAGCGGCGTCGACCGGCGCATCCGGGTCCTCAGTCCACGGCTGCATAACGAGGTCGGGATTACAGCTCCGAATGATGTCGCCCGACGCCGTGCCCGCTTTGTTGGTGGCAAAGCCGCTGATGTGATCTTTGTGGCGATGCGTGGCGACGAGGATGTGAAGTTTACCGCCGCATCGTTTCTTGATGTCGTTTGCTACGCGCAGCATCAAATCCGAAGGCGCGTCCTTGGGCTTTGCCGTGCTGCCGAAATCTATCAGCACGTGCCGGGCTTCCGCGCCGTAATGAAAAGTTAAAAGATAACAATCGCCAAAGCCCATCTGGTAACTGCACAGAGTCAGTTTATCGGGTTTCGAGCCTTTGGCAATCAAGCCTGAACCGCTTTTTTCTCCTGCTGCGCTGCTAGTGTTTTTCGAGATAGTTGTCATCTGCTGCTCCTTCTTCTTCAAGATGGTCGAATCGTGCGCGGTGCATTTGCGCAAAGCGTCTTGAGGCGTTTCTTTCCTGTCCGTCCAGGCGGAATTCGCCGTATTTCCAGAGATATTCCAGACGGCGCGTCTGGCGTTCGGGATTTAAGAGGCGGTTGCGGATATGGAATTTGACGCGCCCGAACTCGTCAAAAATCAGCGCCCCGCCGCCGTAAAGCGTGACTTCCTGCGTGTCGGGCATCGGCAGCGGCTTTTTGATGCCGAGATGTTTCATCTCCGAAGCCTTAAGCGTGATAATCTGGTGATATTCAGCCACGGTTTCTCTGAGCGTAAATCCGTCGTCCGGGTTTACGCGAACGCACGGGCGAACCGAAAGAACGCGCGTGTAAGCCTGC
>JALZHR010000583.1 GCA_030860665.1 Acidobacteriota bacterium | reverse complement strand
TTGAGCAGTAAAAAAATCGAAGACCGAAGTCCGAAGACCAAAGACCGTTTTCCCAAAACTAAAGTCCAAAGAAAGTTTGGAGAAGAATTATGTTTTTCCGTAAATATTTATTATCTGTTTTAAGCTTGTTTTTAGTTCTCGGCTTTGTCTCGGCGAATTACGCGCAGAGAAACGAAGGAACGCCTTTTCAGCGGCTCGAAGTTTTGCGCCAGAAGCTCGACACGATGCGCCGCTCGGTAAGCAGCGCGCTTTCGACTTTAAAAGAAGAAAGCAAAGACGATAAATCGAAAAAAGACGATAAATCGTCGCTCGAAACGCCGACCGCGCGCCTGAGAGCGCTCGAAAAGGAAATCTCCGGCGCGTCGTCCGAGGTCAGCAACCTGCGCGGCAAAGTCGACCGCTCGGAAAAATACGAGATAAGCGACATCGAGCAGCTGGAAGCGACCGTTTCCGCTTTGCAGACGCGCGTCGACAACATTTTGCTGGAAACGGCGAAAGAGCGCTCGACGACGACTTCCACCGTCGGCACAAAGCGCGAGGTCAAAGAGAAAACGAAAAAGCTTTTGTGGCTGATTCCCATCGGAAAGGAGCGCGACGAATACGAAGAATTAATCGGAAGCGTCGTGCCGGGACGCGACCGAGAGCTTTTCATCGTCGCCACGCGCGAGGTTCGCAAAAACAACAACGAGGTCGGACGTCTTCTTTTCCAGACGATTATCACGACCTATCCGGATTCGCGTTATCTGCCGATGGCGAAGCTGGCGATTGCCGATTCGTTTTATCTGGAAGGCTCGACCAGCTCGCTGATTCAGGCGGCGGCGGCTTATCAGGACTGGCTGACGTTTTTCCCGACGCATCCGCTGGCGTGCCGCGTGATGCTGAAAATCGCCGAATCGGAAATGCGCCAAATCGGCTTGCCCGACCGCGAAATCACGCGCGCCAAACGCGCCGAGACGAAGCTGAAAGCCTTTTTGCAGCAGCGTCAATGCGCCGAATCGGCTCTGCGCCCGGAGGTCGACCAGCGCCTGGTCGAAGTGCAGGACAATCTCGGGCTGCATAATCTGAACATCGCCAATTATTACTACACGCTTTCGGTCAACCAGAAAAAGGGCGGCTTGAAGGGCGCGCAGTCGCGCTATCGCGAAATTATGGATAAATATCCGAAATTCAGCTATATGGACGAAGCGCTGTATAAAATCGCGGTAACCTACCAGATTGAAGAAGAAACCGACGAGGCGGCGAAGTATTTCCAGCAGCTGATTCGCGATTATCCGAACAGCGAATTTATCGAGAAGGCGAAAGAGCAGCTTCAATTGATGGGCGCGACCATTCCCGAACCGAACCCGGAACGCCTGAAGGTGATGCCGCCCAAGAAGGAAGGCTTTTTCAATAACTTCAAAAACCAGTTTCTGGGCATCTACCCGCTGACGATTGATAGAAACGGCGTGCTGATGACGACCGATTTCGATAAATCGAAATTCGAGATGATTGACCAGATTATCGAAAACGAGGGCGATATTAACGCCTCGCAGATTCCGAAGGCTTTGACGACCGTGATTAAAACCACGCAGCCGCAGCAGCAATCGCAGACGCAGCAGCCGCCGCAGCCGCAATCACAAAAATAAACGGACATTTCCGGCAGCGAGTGTTATTATAAATAAAGATGCTCGCTGCCTTTTTTGTCGAAAATGAACGAAACTTCACCGCCAACGACCGCCGCCAACGCTCAACTGCTCGAAAAACGCTATCGAACCTCGATGCTCGCCGTTTCCGTTCAAATCCTGATAATGCTCGCTTTGACGGTCGCCGCGTGGTTCGTCATAACTTATTCGAGCAACGATATTTCCGAGCAGGCGGGCGTCGCGCTCTGGGGAACGATTCTGCTCATCGCCGCCGGCTCGTTCATTCTGCGGCGGATGCTGTTTTCGTGGGACAGGCTCAAATCAATCGCTCTGCTCAGAGGTATTCCCGGGCTGCTCGACAGTTTGCAGGCATACACGATTCTGCTCGGTATGTTCGGTTTAATTGTGGCGATAATGGGCTTTCTGGTGGCGACCTTAAGCGGCAACAAATTCGAGATGCTGCGCGCCGGAGCGATTTCGCTGATAGTTTTTCTGATAAATTTTCCGCGCCGGTCGGTCTGGCAGAAAATTCTCGCCGGAGCGGAAAGTGTTTTAAAGTAAGGGGTTTATTTTGTGATGAAAAAAACGACGCTCGTATTGATTCTGGCGGCTGCCGGGTTCGGGTTCTTCGGCGGTGAAATAAAAGTAGCGGCGCAACAGCAGCAGCAGACGAATGAACAATTACCGCCGCCGCCGAAGCCGATGCCGACGGCGTCGCCCGTAATAAAACTTTCGACCCTGCTGGCGCAGAATCTCGAACAGATGCAGTCGAAGGAAGTTCCGCGCGAGCGCCGCGAGCAGGCTTACGCCAAGCTGCTTGAAGGTCAGCGCTATCTGTGGCTGATGAGCCGCCAGCGCTCGCAGTCGGCGGCGATTGCCGGAGCGAGACTAGCCAGACAGTCTCTGCAAAAAGCGGTCGAGCTTGACCCGACTCTAGCCGAGGGCTACACGGCTTTGTCCGAGCTGACGCTGACGACGCCGCCCAACGACATCGAAGAAGCGATTCTGCTGGCGAATCTCGCGGCGAAGGTGAACACCAACAGCTACGGCGCGCGGAGAATTCTGGCGCGGCTCTACACGATTAAAAGCCGCCTGAATCGCGACGCTTTAGACCCGAACTGGACGCAGAAAGCCGTCAATGAATGGAAGGAAATCGCCCGCCTCGACCCGCGCAGCGCCGAAGCGTGGGCGTTTTTAAGCGAATTTTATAACCAGACCGGCAAAAACAACGAGCGCATCGATGCGCTCGAAAGATGGCTGGCTTCGGCGACGCCGCTGGAAACCAGATTTTATCGCACGGTAATGGGAATGCAGGAAGACCTGTCGCCGGAAAGCGCGACGCTCAAGCTCGGCTCGGCGCTGATTAAAGCCGAACGCTCGCGCGAGGCGGTCGAAATCCTGAGCCGCTCCGTGGCTGACGACCCCGAAAACAGCGAAGCGATTGATTTACTGCGCGAAGCGGTCGAAAACTCCGACGGCGAATCGTCCGCCAAAGCCGTCGAAGCCTTGCAGCAGGCGGTTTACGCCAATCCCACGAATCTGACTTTAGTCGAGCTTCTGGCGGGCGTTCAATCGCGTCTCGGAAAAACCGACGAAGCGGTCAGGACGCTGCAAAGCACCGTCGAAAAACTAAGCCAGACCGATAAAAATTCCGCCGCCAATCTGCAAATCTCGCTCGGCGATATTTACGCCGAAGCCGAGCGCGCGGGCGAGGCGATTGTCGCTTTTGAAGAAGCCCTAAAGATGCGCGGCATCGATAAAACGGCGCTGGCGACCGATGAGGAAACCGAATTTGCCAACCGCGTTTTCGGCAAAATCATCTCGACCTACAAAAACGCGAATCGCTACCCGGAAGCCAGAGCCGCTATTGACCGCGCGCGCGCGGTTCTGGACAAGGAAGATTTATTTGCCGACCGCCAATTGGTTGCTTTACACCTCGAAACCGGAAAGCGGCAGGAAGCGCTGCAAGTCATTCGCGGAATGCGCCTGCGTTACCCGTCCGATGAAAGCCTCGTCCGGCTGGAAGCGACGGTTCTGACCGATTTGGGTAAAGTGGACGAGGGCGTAACGCTTATCAGAAATCTCCTGAAAGGCAAAACGGCGAGCGCGCCGTCGGCGCTGGCTGACGATTTCAGCAATTACATTTTCATCTCGATGCTTTACACGCAGGGCAAACGCGGAAAAGAAGCTATTGAAGCAGCGAATCTGGCGTTTAACGCGGCGGAAAGCGAAGAAAGAAAACAAATCGCGAAGCTGAATCTGGCGACGGCGCAGCACGAAACCGGCGATTTCGCCGCCGCCGAAACGACCCTGCGAGACATTCTGAAACAAATGCCCGGCAACCCGATTGCGCTGAACAATCTGGGATATTTTCTGCTGGAAAGAAACGAAAGATTCGACGAAGCCTTAAAACTGATTCAGCAGGCGGTCAAAATCGACCCGAACAACCCGTCTTATCTGGACAGCCTCGGCTGGGCTTATTTCAAGCTCGGAAAACTGGACGAAGCCGAAAAATACCTGAAAAACGCCGTCCGGCGCAGCTCCGATTCGGCGACGATTTACGAACATCTCGGCGACGTCTACCAGAAGCAAAACAAACCGGATTTGGCGCGCGCGGCGTGGCAGAAAGCCCTGAATCTGGCTTCCGGCGCTGAAGAAACAAACCGCATCAAAGCCAAGCTGGCAAAAAAGAAGTGAAAGTAAATGCAAAGTGCAAAATGCAAAATGCAAAATATCAGGAATTAGAATTTAAGATTTAGGATTAAATCCTTTCTTCCATTTTGCATTTTGCACTTTGCATTTTGCATTTAAATGATGAAATCATTTACGCTGCCGGCGTTTGCCAAGATAAACTGGTTTCTGCGCGTGCTCGGCAGGCGCGAAGACGGTTTTCACGAAATCTGCACGGCGTTTCAGACGATTTCGCTGCACGACGACCTGACATTTTCCGAAGCGGATGAAATCGTTCTGACCTGCGACCAGCCGAATATCCCGACCGGCGAGAGAAATTTAATCGTTCGCGCGGCGAATATTTTACGGGAAGAATTCGGAATAAAAACGGGCGCGCGCGTTCATCTGGAAAAACGAATTCCCGCGCCGGGCGGGCTTGGCGGCGGCTCAAGCGACGCGGCAATCGCGCTCGTCGGGCTGGCGCGGCTCTGGCACATCGAAATTGAGTTTAAAGAACTGTGCGAAATCGGCGCCCGGCTCGGCTCGGACGTTCCGTTTTTCTTTTTCGGCGGGACGGCGCTCGGCGCGGGGCGCGGGACGGAAATTTTCCCTCTGAACGAAGAATCGGAAGAAGAATTTATGCTCGTCGTCGCGCCGCCGGTAGACGTTCCGACCGCCGCGGCTTTCGCCGGATTAAACGCCGCCCGCTTGACAAATCGCGCTCCGGAAAGTATTCTCAAAATTTGCCGTATTGAAGCCGAAAAGCTGAATTTACGGCAATCTGTTTTAATAAACGATTTTGAGCCGACGGTTTTCAAAATCCAGCCCGAAATCAAACGCGTGAAAGAAAAGCTGCTAGCCTCGGGCGCAAGCCGCGCGTTAATGTCGGGCAGCGGAGCAAGCGTTTTCGCAGTCTTTGACAAAGAAGAAACACGGCAAGCGACCTTAAAAGCCCTTGAAGAAGAAGAACCAAATTGGCGAAAGTTTGCCGTAGCAGCTATTTCGCGGACTCGTTACCGCGAAGCACTCGAATTAACTGTAGAAGTAGAGTGAAAGTTGTTTCCGATTAGTTTCTGGCAGTGCAGCAATAAATTCCTGTTGGGGCGTAGCCAAGTGGTAAGGCACCGGTCTTTGGATCCGGCATTCGTAGGTTCGAGTCCTCCCGCCCCAGCCAAGTTTTTATTTTAAACTAAATGCGGACAACTCTTTATTTTATCGAGTTGTGGTTTTTTT
>JALZHR010000454.1 GCA_030860665.1 Acidobacteriota bacterium | reverse complement strand
CGTGTCTTTGCCCCGTATGTCCGGCATTCTGAATTTAATTTTGTAGCGACTGCCCGTAACGATGACATCGCCGTCCACTTTTCCTTCGCCCGTGCCCGAGCCTGAGCTGATTTGCGTGTAATTCCATTTCGCGATTGTTTCTTTCTGGCAGCCCGCCAGATTAAACCAGCAGCAAGCCTTTTGTTGTCCGATGGTTTCCACTTTGGATTTGTAATCGACCGTGATTTTCCCGGTTTTATTAGCTCCGTCGAGCGTGATTTCGCCGATAACCTTGCTCATATAAGTGCTGTAATCCTTGCCGTAAACCGGAACTTCCGATTCGGAGCTGCCGCTTATATTGCTGGTGTAGGTGATTTTCCCACGCCAGGTCGAACACGCCGCGCCGCCGCTGCCGCCGCCGTAGAAATTAATCTTTGGAGCGGCTGAATTGGATTTTTCAGCGGAAACGGGAAAAATCAACGTCGCTGAAATAACCGATAAATTTAAGAAAAGTGCGAATAATTTAGACAAGCTTCTGATTTCCATACATTATCTAATGGCGTTAAAAAGAGGCAATCGGTATCAGCTGCAGCGAAATTTGTTTGAAATAGAGGAATTTTTTTTGCGCGCGCATTTATTATCTGCTGCGGCGGCAAAACTTTTTTTTGCAAATAATCGTTATGGATTGAAGGCAAGCGTTCCAGCCCGTGAAAATTCAAACGAGATACTTTATGAAAAGCCGTTACAAATTCTTCTTAATCTTACTCTGCGCCGCATTATTTTTGAGCCTGTCGAGCTTGTCGAGCTTTGCTCAGAATAAAGCGCCGATTCCGTCAAAAATGAATCCGAAAACCGCGCAATCCGCGAGCGAGCTCGAAAAAATTATTCCGCGCCTGATGAAAGACGGAGAGGTTCCCGGTTTGTCCGTCGCTATTATCCGCAATGCAGAAGTCGTCTGGCAGCGCGGGTTCGGCGTGAAGAACGCCGGGACGAAAGAGCCGGTTGACGACGGCACTGTATTTGAAGCCGCCTCTTTGAGTAAGCCGGTGTTCGCTTACGCCGTCCTGAAAATGGTCGAGGACGGAAAACTCGACCTCGACGCGCCGTTAAATAAATATCTTCCCTCAGCCTATATAGAAAACGACGCCCGTTTAAACGCGATTACCGCGCGCCGCGTGTTAAGCCATACGACCGGATTTCCGAACTGGCGGGCTGACGGAAAGCCTTTGCAGATTTATTTTACGCCGGGCGAGAGATTCAGTTATTCGGGCGAGGGCTTTGTTTACCTGCAAAAAGTGGTCGAGCATTTATCGGGAATGCCGCTTCAGGATTTTATGCGAAAGACGGTTTTCGAGCCGCTTAAAATGACGAGCAGCAGCTATGTCTGGCAGCCCGAATATGAAACGCTGAAAGCGTATGCGCACGATTCAGCCGGAAACGCAGCCGGAAGAGGCAAGCCCGCCGCGGCGAATGCCGCGAGCAGCCTGCACACGACCGCTCTCGATTACGCGAAGTTTCTCGAAGCGATATTCAAACGTAAAGGAATTAAAGAAGCGACCGTCAAAGAAATGCTGCGCCCGGCGATTAAAGCAAGCGAGTCCTGCGCCGTTTGTTTTGAATCCGCCGCTTTCTCGGGAAAACTTTCGCCTTCGATTTCCTGGGGCTTGGGCTGGGGGCTGGAACACACACCGCAGGGAGATTATTTCTGGCACTGGGGCGACAATGGAAACGTCAAGGCGTATGTCGTCGCCGATGATAAAACCCAAAGCGGCGTGGTTATTTTCAGCAACAGCGCCAACGGGCTTTCCATTGCCCGCGAAATCGTCAGCCGGGCTTTCGGCGCGAGCCACACGGCTCTCGACTGGCTCAGATACGAGCCTTATGACTCGCCCGCCAGAACATTGCTGAGAGACGTACTCGCGGGCGGAGAAAAAGCTGTTGACGAGCGCTTCAAAGACGGGAAATTTACCGGCGCGAAGCCATTGGACGAAGCGCAAATCAATTGGGTCGGCTACCAGCTGCTCGGCAGAAAAAGATACCCGGAGGCAATCGGGATTTTCCGGATTAACGCCCGGAACTTCCCTGCCTCGCCGAACGTCTACGACAGCTTGGGCGAAGCGTATCTACAGGCTGGCAATATGGATGCGGCTTCAATAAATTATCAAAAAGCCGTCGAATTAAATCCACAGAACACCAGAGCCGCCGACCTTTTAAAGCGCCTGCGAAGTCTGGTTAAAGCCGACTCCGGTCTTCTGGACGCTTACGCCGGAGACTATCAGGCTCCGTTCGGAGTTTTAACTATCGTCAGGGAAAATGAAAGGCTGATTGCCCGGGTCGCGGGAGAGCCGGACACGGTTCTTTACCCGCAGTCGCAAAACAGTTTCGTCGAATTAATCAGAGGCACGCAGTTAACGTTTGTCAAAGATGCCGCAGGCGTGATTACTCATACCGTTATTCTGCTGAACGGGCGCGAGCTGGAGGCGAAAAGAATCAAGTGAGGTTCATAAACTCCGCCCGCATACGGACAAAAAGAATGAACCGGAGACTGTTGTAATTATTTGTCCGAGCGGATTATTCCGCCGCCGTCGTATAGGTTACGCCGACGCGAACGTCTTTATATCTGTAAGACACCGGATAACTGTTTATTTTACATTCTGAAATATTCGGAAGGAACTCTCATTCATACCACCGCTGGCGAATTAGCTATACTTACGCTCGTATCAGAGAATGATTTTTCGTCATCCGGCTCTCGGGTCTATGCTTTTACCGGGAGTTTATTTTTCGGAATAAATGCGTCAGGGGTTGGGGATTTGCCCGGGCGGCTGGTGCAGATTTCTGTACTTCATCGAGATATTCTCGGTTCTGACTATTTCCCACCTTCGCAGCACCCAGCCGGTTTTCAGCTCCCACTCGGTGCGGATTTGTCCGGCGAGCTGGCGCGGCGCGCGCGTGCCCGGAGCCGAGCCGGTCTTGATGTCTAAAACGAGCGTCGCGCGCTCGCCTTCCACCTGTTTCTCGACGACGACGATTTCTTTCGGCTCGTCTTCGTCAAAGTTCCAGACGATTGGCTCGGCGGCTGCGTTTTCTTCCGGCACCTGCCTGACGCGCGCGTCGTTGATTCGCTCGTGAATCACATCTTCGGTAAGCTCGGGCACGTCGTTTGACGCGGCGGAAGACGGATTCTGCCTGCCGTCGCCTTCCCGCGACGAGGAGGACGGCGCGCAGCCGAACGAGCAGCCCAGCAGCAGGATTAATCCTAAAAATGATGAAAGCGCAAATGACGGGCGCGCCGCGCGCCGAACGTATCGGAGCGATTTCATCGCCGGCGGTAAGAATTCATTTATTATGCGCATAGCTTTCCGCTTACTCGCCCGCATAGCTAATCTCCATCCGGCGGATGTGCAGGCTCGCGAGAACGAGCACGACTATCGTAAACAGAAGCAGACTCGGCACGGAAATCCACGCCGGCGTCGGCTCGACCAGCACGGCGAACGGTCCTTCGGACATCGGCACGGGCACGAGCGAATGCAGGTAATGAATCACGCTTAACTTCTTCAGGAAAGGCGGCAGCAGAAAATTAATCCACTCCCAGCCGTAGAGCAGCTGACCCGGAATAATCGGATTGCGGAAAAACAGCCCGACGAGCAGAAACACCGCGCCGTATCCGATGCACGCCAGAATCGTGACTCCGAGATAAGCCAGCAGCTGACCTGCGCCCGCGCCGTCCGAAAAGAATCGCGCGGATTCCGACGGAAAGAGCCAGAAATAGTAAATTAACATCGAGCCGACGGTCGTGATGCTGAAAAGCGCGACAGTCGCGATGAGTCCCGACAGATACTTGCCGAGGACGAGGACTTCGCGCCGGACGGGCGCGAGGAAATAGTAGTGCAGGCTTCTGTCGACCACCTCGCCGCGAAACAAATTCATAAAAACCCACGCGCAGCCGAAGAAGACGAGCGTCCGCAGAATCAGCCCGCCGTATATCGCCGCATAGACCATACTCATTTCGCTGAAGCTTCCCAATTCGTCCGTCGGCGGCGGAAACAACGCGAGCAGCGACAGCATAACGAGCGGCAATCCCGCCATCAAATAGAGCAGAAAAGCGCGGCGGCTCAAAAAGTTTTTCCTGATTTCGAGACTCATAATCGCCGCAGTCTGCCGCCGCCACAACGCCCACGAAGACGCTCGCGCTATGCTGCTACTGCTGCTGTTACTGCTGCTGCTGCTGCCGCCGACAGGCTGATTCATATTTGCTGCGGCAGTTCGTTCTCTGATTTCAGACGTTGAACTCATCGGGTTTGCCCTCCGTCGGACGTGATTAAATATTGATAGACGGCACTCAAGTCGTCGTCAACCGGCGCGACCGATTCGATTTGAAGATTCTGCTCCGTAATGACCTTGTTAAGCAGCAGATAAAAATCGTCGGGTCGGCGCGTTTTGACGAACAAGCCCTGACGGTCGTCGTGGATGCGCGCTTCGACCGTGTGCTCGTATTCAAACAGGCGCGCGGCTAAGACCTGCGGGCGGTCACAGCGAATCAGAATCTGAATCGGATGTTCGTCAATTTCATCGCGCACGCCGTGGACTTCGCCTTCCGCGACGACATAACCGTTATGAATGAGCACGACGCTGTCGCTCATCATATCGACCTCGTGCAGAATGTGGCTCGAGACGATAAGATACATTCCCGCGTCGGCGAGCTGGCGAAACAGGCGAATTATTTCGGCGCGCGCCATCGGGTCAAGCCCGTTCAAAGGCTCGTCGAGGACGAGCACCGACGGATTGTGCGCGATGGATTGCGCGAGCCGGACGCGCTGCCGCATTCCCTTGCTGAACGACGAAACTCTGCGGTCTGCCGCTCCCACGAGCGAGACGCGTTCGAGCGCCTGCTGCGCCAGCTCGGCGGTTTCCTGTTTCGTGTAGCCGTGAACGCGCAGATAGAATTCGATAAATCCGCGCGCGGTCGCGCCGCGCGGAAACGAATCGAACTGCGAACAGTAACCGAGCTTTTGAAAGAGCGCCTCGGGCGCATTGGGCGATGTGCCGAGAACGCTTATGCGCCCTTGCGTCGGTTTGAGC
>JALZHR010000558.1 GCA_030860665.1 Acidobacteriota bacterium | reverse complement strand
TCCTTACCGAAATGGATATCAGATAAATGAAGAAGATAAGGTTTAGTAGTGGACTTCTCGGGAGCGAAAGTATCACCTCGAAGTTCTTGGACGGGAATTCGTTTGGAAAGATTCAAGAAGGTTTCATCACCAAACATCTCCGCTATTTTACGATTATATTTTACACCTTTAATTTCGGTTAAAAGAAACCACGCCGCTACGCCGTCTGCATTTCGATAATACTCTGGTATAAGGTCTGTATTTTCTACACTATCCCCTAATAAGACCTGTTGATAATGAGCTTTGAACATTTCTTTGGTTTCTCGGTTGACTAAATAAACCAACCCGTTTCGATTTGAGGGATTTTGAAAAAGTTCTTTAATTTCTTCCTCATTTTTAGATTCCCAGGCTTTGCGCCACCAGCCCCACCAGACTTTATCGAACCTTTTGAGTAGACTTCGATGCTCTTCAATTGTCAAGATGTTAGGAGTTAATTCTCTGAATCGTAAAGCTATGATTGGCTTTTCCATTTCTTCTTCCTCCAATAGGGCGGTTTAGGTAATATATTTAGTTTTTCTAAAACATTTTTCGCGCCTTTAGTATTAAAATCTAGGCTTTCCTGAGGAATATTATTACTATTTGACAATACTAACAAGTCTAAATATTTAATGAATGAACTGCCATTTTCGAGAGTTCCGGCAAATCCCTCTGACGTCCAGATATCAATAGTTGTTTTTATATAATCTCTCCTGCTGAATGTATTGAGAAACCAAGAACTTTGCCCTTTTACCTTCTTAATATCAGGTGCCGCGTCATTTTTATACTCAGTATCTCTTATTGCAATTTGAGAATTATTTAAAATGTAACGATGCCATAATTGATAGTCTAATGAAATAGAACAATTTTCCCACTTTTCAGGAGTTTTAAGAGTAAGTTCTATTAAATCGCCCCGACGCCAGTTTCTGGTTTTTCTTTTTCCGAGAACCGAAAAGACTTTTTTTTCAAATGTAGGAATTACATATAATATGAAGTCGGAGTGGATTTTAATATCTCCAACTGGCATTAATTTGCGTAAAATTAAATCTCTCTCTACCGGAGCATCTGGTCTAATGTCATTTTTCCAAATAGTTAAAAAAAGCTTGCCGCCAATCTCTATATTATTTAATAAGACTTTTATCCATTGACAAAAATAAGCCGGATACCAAGGAGGATCTGCGAAGCCAGTCTCAAATTTTCTATTCAAAATAGCAAGCGATTTTGTCAAATCGGCATTTATTACTTCTCCGCGGAATAAGTCTTCATCAAAAGGCTGAATATCAACAAGTGTATAATCTGTCTTATCATTCAACTCTAAAGCAAGTGAGGGACAGCCTAGCAGTAATACACTCTTGCTGTTTTTAACCAGATTAGCTAAACGTTTTGTTGTTTTTTTGGTGAATCTCCAGTCATAATCGAGCGGATGAGAATCACTGAACGGATCTCTGGATACTGAAATCTCTTTACTATTTAAAGTCATATCTTAATAAGCCTTTGTTAAATCAATTCCGGTGTAGTAATGCTTCAGAATCGCGTCGTATTTGACGCCCATTTTGCCTAAGCCGTAAGCGCCGTACTGGCACATCCCGACGCCGTGTCCCCAGCCGCGCCCGGTGAAGGAATAGGAGACGGCTTTGCCGGTCGAGTCGTAGCGTTTGTTCATCACGAAAAGCTGTTCGCGCAGCTTCAGAGCCGAGCGGATTTTTCCGTATTTCAGGTGAAACGTGCCGTTGGTTGTGACGATTTCCAAATCGGTGGCGCGGCGCGAATAGCCTTTCCGCGCGATGCGGACGTCAATCAGCGAACCCATTCCGCGCACGTAGCGCGCCAGGCGCGACTGCACCGCCGACGCCGACAAATTGACGTTCCAGAGCGTAAACGGCGACATTTTTTCGGCGGTTACGGTCGTCACGGCGGGCTTGACTTCCAGATATGTGACCTCGCCCGACGAGTTGGTCAGAAAATTCACGTTTTCGCCGCCGACCAGCGCGGTTTCCTTAACCTGGTAAAGCGATTCGCCGAACTGGCGGAACAGGAAAACGTCCGGGCGGACGGTTAACTGGCGGCTTGCCTTGCCGCTCTTGATGACGAGTCGCCCGTTTTCGGCGGGCTGCGTGACGCCGGATTGCAGGGCAATCGCCCATTTCTTTTTCTCGAAAATCTGCTGAACGAGGCGCAGCATTTTGGCGCGCGAAAAGGCTTTGTTCGGTTTCAGAGTTAAATCGGGATGAATCGTGAAATAGCCGTCGCGCAGAAGGATTGCGACGTCGGCGCGGCGCTCTTTCGGAATCTCGGCGGCGTCGTCGAACGAAAGCTGGTAACTGATGTCGGCATCGCTCAGAAGCGTGTCGGCGTAGGCATCGCCGTAAATCATCTGCGCCAGTATTCGCGCTAGTTCCGCCGGTTTCGCAGTTTCTTTATTGACGCTCGGAAAAGTTTTGCCGAAACGGACGGCGAGCTGGTTGAGCCAGTTGGAAAGCTCGCTTTCGGTCGGCGCGTCTTCAAACCATTCGTCTGTGAGCTGCGCGGTCGAAAGCTGAAAACCATTCAGTGCGTAAAGCGACATCTGGCGGACGAGTTCGAGATTTTTCTCGTCGCGTAGCCGCGCGGGCAGGCGGGCGGTTTTTATCATCGTCGGCTCGAAATGCCGCCGACCTTCGAGCGAGCATTCGACGCCGCGCAGGTAAGGCTCGTTGAAATCGAAAATGTTTTCCGAGTTTTCCGTCCTGCCGCCGCAGGTCGAAGTATACAGGGCGTTTATCGGCTTGCCTTTGTAAGTGCCGACGATGCCGCGCGTTTCCTGCACGGCTTGCGTTCCCATCCGGCTTTCCGACGAGTAGCCGCTGTAAACCTGCGAGCGAATGGTCGGCAGCAAATCGAACCCTTGCGTTCCGAACTGCCCGATGTTGGCGACGGCGTAGGTGCGCGCCGCGACCGCCTGCGCCTTTTGCGCTTCGATTGACGGCAGACCAAGCTCGTTCGGGACGACGCCGAGCAGATAATCTTCCATCGGGACGACGTTGACGACCGTCAGCGTGCCGCGCGAATTGACGAAAACCTCGATTTTGCCGCGATATGCCTTGCCGTTTAGACGAACCGGAGTCGCGCGCTCGTTGAACGAGCCGAATGCGACCGGCTTCAGCGAAGAAAATCTCGCCGTTTCGCTCGCGCCGTTGACGATGACTTCGCGCAGATTCGGGTCTACTGCCGGGTTGGCTATGTCCGGCGGCGTCGTCGATTTGGAAGAGACGGTCGGCTTGACGAGACTGCGAACTTCGTTTTTCGGATTCGGATTCGTTTTCAGTTGATTCGAGAGCGCAATCGCATCGCTCGACGGCTGCGTGATTTTTTCCGTTCTCATTTCGGCTTCTTCAAAGCCTTTATCGCTCAGCAAAGCCTTGTATTCGTTGGCTTCCTCGATGGTTTCCTTGACGCCGCCTATCTGGACGCGCCAGTTGTTCGTTTTTATATCAGCCGAAACGGCAGCCGTTTCGCCCGTCGCTTCGCGCACTTCTTTGGCGAGGCTTTCGGCTTCCTCGCGCGTCGCGATGTTCGGAATCTCGAAGCGGTAATTTTCGATAACCGGCGGGCGATAAGCTCGCGCGGTGACCGCCACGCGATTCGTCGCCAGCGGTTTGTTCGGCTCTTCGGGGCTGACGGCGACAAGCTGCGCGTCGGTCGTCGTAATCGAAACCGAACGGGCGTTGGTCGCCAGCCCGATGCGGATATTCGGCTCGGCGGCGAGCCTGAAAACCCTCGGTTCGGCAAGCGAAAATTTTTCCGTTTCGTAAAAGTCTGCGGCGGCGAAAGCCGTCTGAATCGAACCCGTTATTATTGAAAAAAGCGTCAAAAGAGAAAAACAAAGACGATACAACATAAAACAATAATAAGATTTGACGGCGCAAATGTGAAGTTTCAGCGAATCAGCCGCGCGAAGAACGCGAAAAGCGCGAAAATTTTAGCCGCAGAGAACACAGAGGAAAAAGAGAAGGGAAATTTAACCGGATATTTTACAGGCTAAGAATTCAATCAAATATCTCTACAGGCTAACGCACGTTATTAACAGGATGAGCGGGATTTGCAGGATAGAACTTTTTTTATCCGTCTCCGGTTTTTATCCGTGTGTATCCGCGTGTATCCGTGGTTTCGTTCTCTTTTTTCTCTGTGCTCTCAGCGGCTGAATTTTCTTAAATCTTTTTTTGCGTTCTTCGCGCGGCTAATTTTCTTTTGCGCCGAGCCAATCCGTTTGCAGCTTTGCAATCGCCAGTTCCTTGTGTTTGGCTTCGACCTCAATCCACGGCGCAAAGCGGAAAACCTCAGGCATCGTGAAAATCAAATCGCTGTGCGCGCGGTCTTGAAAATTTTCCCGACCGTTTGAAATGTGAACGAGCTGCCACGCGGGATTTTTCCACGTTTCGCGCGCCGCCCAAAACGTTTCGGCGACGGAAGGATGATTGTAATCGTCCAGCTTTTCGCGGCAGACGTGGTGATGCGCGTCGAAAACCATCGGGACGCGAGCGCGGCGGCAGACTTCCAGAATCTGCGCCGAGCTGTAGGCGTACTCGTCGTTTTCAAACGCGATGCGCGAGCGGATTTCGTCCGGCAAATTTTCGATTGATTCGACCAGCTTATCGATGCGGTCGCCCTTGCCGCCGTGAATGTTCATCGTCGCCCATTCCGAGCGGGGCTGACCGAGCAAATCCAGCGTCCGCGCGTGCATTTTCAGAATCTTGACGCTGTTTCTGATGACGTTTTCCGAATCCGAGCTTAAAACGACGAACTGGTCGGGATGAATAACCAGCCGCAAGCCTCTATCAATCGCTTTTTTTCCGGTTTCGGCAATTCGACTCGATAACTCGTCCAGAATCTCCGCGCCGAACGGCTCGTCGGAAAAAGGGAAAAGCCCGGACGTGAGACGATAAAGATTGATGCCGCTCGCCGCGCAGAACTCGATTGCGCGGTTCAGGCGATTGATGTTTTCCAGATAAAGCGCGCGCAGCATTTCCTTCTGCGCCGCTTCGTCAAACGACAAAAGCCGCTTGCGCGTGACGGTTTTGTAACGAACGGCGTCAGAACTGGTAATGCACACTAATCCGAGATTGCTCCTGACGCATTGCATTTTCGCTTCCATAAATCTATTTTGCCACGAATCGCCGCTAAAGAGCACGAATAAAAGAAATCAGCCGCGACAGGACACGAAAAAGCGCGAAAGAAGAATTAACAGGGACAGGTAGGCTTCACGGCTGGATAAACTCGGATTAGTAAAGCAAGTTATCTTTCTTATCCTCGCATATCAAGCCGCGAAGCCTGCTTATCCCTGTATTTTTTTTCTTTTTCGTGTTCTTTCGCGGCTAAATCTCTTTAATTTTCCAGAGCGTTGAACAGAAACGGGAAGGTCGCGAAGGTTTGCCCGCGATGCTGCGGGCGAAAGCCGAAAAGGACGATTTCGCCCTTGCCGTAATCGCTCCGCGCCAGCGCGGTTTTGCCGTTTAAATATTTTTCGCCCAGCAGCCAGCCGGAAAGCAGAGCGCTTTTCTGCGCGTAAGTCGCCACGGATTTCACTTTGGCGGCGTCGGAAATTTCAAACGCCGAGCTGTCGATAAAATACGCGGGCATTTGTTTTTTCAAGCCTTTCGCCAGCGCATCGGTCGTGTCCACATCAATCTGCAAAATCGAGCCGGGACAATAAAATTCGCTGCGCTTTAAGCCGGACAGGACGTTTTTCACCGGCAGGTTAAAACGCTTGATAACCAGCTCGCAGGCGTCGTCAAAGCAAATCAGCCGCCCGCCTTCCTCGACGAATTTTCGCAGATTTTCCGCGCCCGCTTCAGTGATTCCGCCGGTAAATCCCTTCGGGTAATTTTCTTCCTTCAAGCCTTTCAGGATTTGTTCTTCTCGCTGCGACGGCAGGATTATCACGTCGAAACGCTGCTGTAAATTCCCGTTTTTCACGTCGGCGTCACGCACGGATTGAAAGGGAATCCGGAAAGCGTCCAGCGTCCAGCGCGTCCAGCCTTCGTCCATCGAGGAGCCGAAGCCTTTGTAAACGCCGATTTTCGGGGCTGATTTCAGCGGATTCGCCAGCTTCTCGAAAGATTCGCGCGCCGGGTCGAGATTCAGAGTTTCGCGAACCTGGTTGATGTGCGTCATTTTTTCGAGCTGCCGCGCCTCGTGCGGGCGGTCGATAATCTGCTTCACGGCGTAATATTCGACGCCCATCTGCAAAGGCAGAGTCCAGCCCGCGACGTCATACGGCGGGTCGACGTTGCCCTTTTCGTCAACGCGGTTCGGGTAAACCTGCCTGCCGAAAAGCGCCTCGACGTTGCTGCGCTGC
Source organism: Acidobacteriota bacterium (assembly GCA_030860665.1). Classification (GTDB taxonomy): domain Bacteria; phylum Acidobacteriota; class Blastocatellia; order Pyrinomonadales; family Pyrinomonadaceae; genus JALZHR01. The sequence goes on along the minus strand of JALZHR010000558.1, from coordinate 12,446 downwards.
GGCTGGTCGAGAAAAACCAGGAACGAGCCGAGCGGAACTTCCGTGTGCATCTCGCCCGAAGAACCGTCAAGCGAGGTCATCAGCTCGCTTTTCATCTTGTAAACCTCGATGCCCTGCCACATCAGGATTTCCAGAAAGCGCGCGACGATTTCCTCGCGTGCCTGCCCGGCGAAAATCACATACGCCAGAGGCTGCGCCGGACTCGCGCCGGTTTGCGAACTGAAGCGGTTCAGATTAGCGAAGTTTCGCAGGTAGCCGGCGCGAAATCTCGCCGCCATCTGCAAAAGCGAGCGCGAGGCAATCATCTCGATTTCGGCGATGTCGCGCGGTCCCCAGACGTTCGGCTGCCACGGATTGGGGTGCGCCGTCGAGCGTTCAAACGGCGAATTCAGCCCGCGCTCGCGCCGGTCGCGCATTTTTTCCGCGGTCACGCGAATCGGCGACATCAGATTTGCGCTTGCCGCTTCCGATAAAATGCCGATTGAATTGTGATAATACGGCGCGGAGCGAAAACCGCCGTGCCACCACGTGTCGAAGGTCGTGTTGGTCGCCACGCCCGCGATGTTTTTCGCCTGCAAATCAGCCGCCATTTTATAGCCCAGAAGACCGACTTCGCGCAGAATAAGCGGCGGGATGTTCGGATTCGGCGGGTCGAAAAACGGCGGAATGACAAAGCGCGCGCCGTTTTGTCCCATCTGGTGCACGTCGTAAACAATCTGCGGAAACCATTGCTGCCAAAAGAGTTTCGTCACCAGGCGCGTTTCGGCGAGGTTCATCATAAACCAGTCGCGGTTATTGTCGTGACCGGCGTAATGATGATAAAGCTCCGGCGGCGCTGAGCCTTCGGAAGGCGTTCCGAGCGTTTTCCGATACCATTCGGCGACGATGTCGATGCCGTCCGGGTTTGCCGAAGGAATGAGCATCAGAATCGTGTTTTGCAGGATTTCTTTCGTCTCTGCGTCCTGCGCCGTCGCCAATTCGTAAGCCAGATTCATAGACATCTGCGAGGCGACGATTTCCGTAGAGTGAATCGAGCAGGAAATCGAGACGATGGTTTTGCCTTCGGCGATTAAATTTTCAAGCTCGGCGCTGTCTTTGATTTTGCGCGGGTCGGCGAGCTTCTGATTAATTTGGCGGTATTTATCGAGATTCCGGATGTTTTCTTCCGCCGAGATGAAAGCGACGATGAAAGGTTTTTTCAGAGTCGTCTCGCCCAGAGTTTCGACTTTGACGCGGTCGCTCGCCGCGTCGAGTTTTCCGAAATAACCGGTAATCTGCGACCAGTCGGCGATGGTTTTATCGTCGGTCGGGTGAAAGCCGAGCACCGCTTTCGGCGCGGGAATTTCAGTCTTTATTTTTTCTTTTTTCGCTTTGCGGTCTTTCTTTTGCGCCGCGACAGGCGTTAAAATCAGAGCGCAGACCACCAAAAGACACACAAAAATCGTACGAAACAGATGCCGGCAGAAGCAGAACATTTAGCTAATAAACCTTTCGCGCAGTTAATCGAGCAGAATCAAAAAATTGTTTTTCCTTCTGTCGAAAAGTTTAGCACAGAACCGCGCGCCGCCGGCAAGCTGCGTTATTACTACGGCTGGCTGGTCGCCGCCTTTCTGCTTTTATTCATCGCCACGCCCGCGCTCGCTTTCCTGTGGCTCATCAATCGCCGGAGATGGCTTTACCCGCTGGCAAACTGGGGCGGAAAAACGTGGCTCAGGGCGTGCGGCGCGCGCGTTCGCGTCAGCGGGCTGGAAAATATAAAGCCGGACGAAAACTACGTTTTTATCTCGAATCACCGCTCGTATCTCGACACGGCGACGCTCTTCGTCTACACCGGGCATCGCATCGGTCTGGTGGCGAAAAGAGAGCTTCTGAAAGTTCCGGTGCTCGGTCAGGGAATGAATTTCGTCAACATCATCGCCATCGACCGCACGGACGCCGACCGCGCCCGTCGCTCGATGCAAAAGGCGAGAGAAGTTCTGGAAAGCGGTTATTCGTTCGGCGTTTTTGCCGAAGGCACGCGCGCGATGCCAGGCGAGCTTCTGCCGTTTAAAAAAGGCGCGTTTCACCTGGCGCTGCAAACCGGGGCGACGATTGTCCCGGTGGCGATAAAAAACACGGATTGGATGATGGGCAAAAAAAACGGCGCAGCCTACGGCGGAACAATCGAAATGGTTCTGTTGCCGCCGATTGAAACGAAAAAACTGTCAGCGGAAAAAGATTTGATGGATTTATTGAAGCGAACGCGGGCGGCGATTGCCGAAGAACTAAATAAATTTTAGATTTTAGATTTTCGATTTTAGATTGGATAAGGAATTTGGCTCGAAGCCGAATAAATTTTAAAATAATTTCCTTATCCAATCGGCAATCTAAAATCGAAAATCTAAAATTCGCTTACGGTTTTTTCGGTGTCGGAGTCGCGGCGGGTTTGGTTTCGTCCTTAACCTCTTCTTCCACGTCGTCGAGGATTCTGACCTCGCTCTTTCCTTGCCTGTAATTCGTGTATTTGACGCGGACTCTCAGTTTTACGACCTGACCGTTGTCGAAAACCAGCTCGTCGTCCGAGCGGATGTCGGCTGGAAACCAGTATTTTCCGTCGATGTTGATGCGAGTGGTTTCGACTATCGGAAATTTGTTCTGCTTGGTTTCGGGAATGCCTTTGCCGCGCGATTTGACGATTTGCAAATCGCGGTCGTCAACCCAGATTCTGCCCATGAAAAAACGCTGTTTGGTTTTTTTCGCGTCGGGCATCACCTTCGGCGCGACGTCGAAAACATACAAATCAAGCTCGTCGATTTTTTCCTTGCCGATGTAGGTAAAGCCGTAAAGATGCGTGACCGAAGGGTCGAGCGCGAAAGGATTAACGCCGCCCAAATCTTCCAAATCTTCGGGCGTGATGCTGATTTCGGTCAGCGTCGAAACCGGCGCGAAAAGAATTTTTTCAAAACGCTGTCCCTCCGGCGTGATGCTCATAAACGAATCGCGGCGAAACGTGCCAGTAATATTTCCGCCCAACCCGATGGTCGAAACCGACGCGCTGCGGTTAAAAACATACTGCGACAAAGCCTGTCGAAACTCGCCCTCTTTCGTCGTAAAGGCTTTCACGATGCGGTCGATTTCCGCCTGGCTGAGATTGGCTTTGCTGATGTTGTCCTGCGCCGCCGCGCTGCCGCTGAAAGCAGCCAGACAAACAATCGCCGTCAATAAAAAGAATCTGAATTTTTTCATCTTTTTTCCTTTTTCCTCTGGAATGAAAGTTAAAAAATAGATGCCGGAAATCGGCGAAAAGATGCGTATATTAATGCAAAACGGAAAACGGATAATGGAAAATTCAAAGATTGGTTTCATTTTCCATTATCCGTTTTCCGTTTCCCGTTTTTCCAGCCTAGCTTTCGACGAATTCGACTTCGACCCGGTTCGTGATAATTCCTTTGTCGTAGCCTTCCTGCAAGAGCCTGCGCACGCCTTCGCGTCCGCGCTCGCCGTAATCGAGCGTCAAATCGTTGACCCACATCGCCACGAAACGGTCGGCAAGCTCCGGCTGCATATCGCGCGCAAACTGCATCGCGTAGGCGAGTGCGTCCTCGCGGTTCTGCATCGAATATTGGATGCTCTGGCGCAGGTATTTGGAAACCAGCCGCATCAAATCCTCGCCCAAATCGCGCCGGATGACGTTGCCGCCCATCGGCAGCGGCAAGCCGGTTTTCTCGTGCCACCATTCGCCCAAATCCAGAACCTTGTCCAAGCCCATCTGCTTGTAGAAAAGCTGTCCTTCGTGAATCAGCAGACCGGCGTCCGCCTTGCCGCGCTTCACCTCGTCGATAATCTGGTCAAAAGGGACGACCGTGTATTCAAAATCCTGATTGTAAATCCTGAGCGCCAGAAATGCGCTGGTCAGCTCGCCGGGCACGGCGATTTTCATTTTCGAGATGTCGGCGGCTTTGCGCGGCTCTTTCGAGACGAGAATCGGACCGTATTTGTCGCCGATGCTCGCGCCGTGCGGCAGCAGCGCGTATTTGTCCGCGACGTAGGCGTAAGCGTGAAAGCTGATTGCCGTCACGTCGTAAACGCCGTTTTTCGCGTCTTCGTTTAAGGATTGGATGTCTTTCAGTGTGTGCTCGAATTTCAGATTGCCCGTATCGAGCTTGTGTGTCGCCAAACCGTAAAACATAAATGCGTCGTCCGAATCGGGGGAATGAGCGACGCTGATGGTTCTGGTTGCTGCTTTTGCTGACATAAGAAATTAATTTTTAAAGTTTTAAAGTTGTCCGTAATAGACGTTGGTGTCGTATAGAACTGTTATTCTATCGTTTTCCGCGTGTTTGGTAAAAATGCCGGAGAGCGATTTTGTCATTTCCGCGTAGCGCGCGTCCCCGTCGGTCGGCATATACGACGATGAAAGCGCTCTGCCCTTTAAGCCTTCAAAATCAAAAATCTGCCGGTTCTGAAACTGCGCCCGCCTGAAATCGGTCTGAAAAAAAGCGGCGAGTTTTTCTTGCGGAATATTATCGTGGCGGACTTTTTCGTAATCCGTTCCGAACTCAATCAGAAAATTTTCATACTCGCGCAGGAATTCGTTCGTGTCGAGCTGGCGCTCGTTCCAAATCAGAACGACGAAGCCGCCGGGCTTTAAAATTCGCTTAAACTCTTTCCGCGTTTTTTCCGGCTCGAACCAGTGAAAAGCCTGCGCCGCCGTGACGAAATCGACCGAACCGCCGGGCAGCGTCGTGTTTTCCGAACTGCCGTCGACGCTTTTGAAATTCGGAAAATCTTTCAGAAAATCCTCAGCCGCCGCGCGCATCGCCGCGTTCGGCTCGACGCCGTAAACCGTGTTGCCCGTTTCGAGAAAAATTTTCGTCGAGATTCCCGTTCCCGAACCGATGTCGGCGATTATCGAATCGGCTCGCAGCTTCAGCTCATCCTGTAGAAAACGCAAAACTTCCGGCGGATACGTCGGGCGGTATTTGACGTAGTTGGCGACGCGGTTTGAAAACCTTTCGACCGTGTTTCCTGCTTCTGCTGCTGCCATAAAATCCTAGTCTCCGGCGATAAAAACCACCAGCTTCCACCTGCCGTTCCGCTTTTCAAAAATTGCGCGGTAATCGACCGGGCTGCGGACGTACCGGGCGCTGACGAAACCTTTTTTGCCGCCAAGTGTTTCGACTTTCAGCCATAGATATTCGTCCTCTTTATTCGGGGCTTTGACGGAATTTTCATAATCGACCCTGACGATATTGTAGGAAAGACTGGCGACGACCGGCGCGTTCATTTCCGGACGGCTTCTGAGATTTACGTTGTTGCCGAAAATGGATTGATACTCGATGCCGTCCAAATCCGCGGGAAACTGCGTGAAAGTGTAAGGCGCGTGAAAAATCTGGTTTTTCGGCGCGCCCCTGCGCTTGAAAAACACGCCGCCGTTTTCGAGAACGGCGATGAATTCGCCCCAGAATTCGCTCTCGGCGCTGTCGAGCTTCCACATTTCCTTGAATTCCTCGATGCCGTTGTTGTCGCCGAAAGTGTTCTGGATTTTCGGGTCGACGATACTCAGGATATATTTCGCGTCGCGCCTTTTCGCCGCCTGCAGGGTTTTTTCGCGAAACGCCCTGAACGACGCGTCCAGCTTGCCCTCGTCAACCGGTAGCACTTTTCTTTCCTGCGCGAAAGCGCCGGAAAAAGCCAGAGCCAAAAGAAAAAAAGCAAAAAATATCTTTCGGTTTATTTTCATTTTTTATTCTCCCTGCTGCTGCTCTTGCGGAACTTCGTCGCCCGTCCACTGCGATTTTTTGGAATGCGGAACGCCGAACTGGTCTAAGATGCGGTAACAAAGATGGTCAACCAGTTCATTAATCGTCTGCGGGCGGTGATAAAAGCCGGGACTCGCGGGCAAAATTCGCGCTCCGGCGCGGGAAAGGCGCAGCATATTTTCCAGATGAATCGCGTTATACGGCGTTTCGCGCGGAACCAGAACGAGCTTTCTGCCTTCTTTTAAAGTCACGTCCGCCGCGCGATGTATCAGGTTCGTGCCCGCGCCCGAAGCGATTGCGCCGAGCGTTCCCATCGAGCACGGCACGATTATCATTCCTTCCTGCCGGTAAGAGCCGGACGCGGGCTTCGCCGCCAGATTGTCGAGCCGCCAGAAGCGGACAAATCCGGAATCTTTGTCCAAGCCGAGCCAGCGGTTGATTTTCTCGGCGCTCGGCTCGCGCAGGTTCGCGCCCATCTCGACCTGCGCGACCGTCGCGGCAGTGCCGGACATTATCAAATTCACCTGCGAAACCGCGCCGCTTTCCGCCAGCATTTGCAGCGTGCGGTAAGCGTAAATCGTGCCGGATGCGCCCGTGATGGCGACGGTCAGTTCCATACAGATTTTTACTCTACACTTTTTTTCGCCAATGTCACAAATAAAACAAAATTTTTAGAAAAGATGAAATAAATCGTCGCCCGTTTACGCTTTAACAGTTAGAGGTTCTTTGGCATCAAAGTTGCTCAAAGGCGCAGGCAGGGAAATTTTGTCGAAAGGAGAACGGAAATGATACAAAAAATTATCGAAAACGAATTATTATTGAACCTCATCAGCCGCGAAGAAGTTTCCTGGATTCTGATAAAGTTGGTTTCAAGTTATAAATACGTGCGGTTACTCGGTTAATTAATACGCCATTATTTGTTTTTATTCGCAGAAAGCGGCTGAAATGAAAATTTCGCCGCTTTTTACTTTTGGCGGCAAAGCTTTAAACTAATTTTATGAACCAGAGGGAAGAAATCGAGCAGATTCTGCTCGCGCACGCCAGAGGCGAAACGCCGCTTGCCGACGCCTGCGAGCGGCTGAAAAATTTGTCTTACGAAAATATCGGTTACGCCAGGGTCGACCACGCGCGCGCCGAGCGGCAGGGCTTTCCCGAAGTCATCTTCGGGCAGGGAAAAACGCGCGCGCAAATCGTGGGGATTTTTGAAAAGCTCGTCGCCCGCGCGCCGAACGTATTGATAACGCGCACCGACGCCGGAACTTTCGGCGAAATCCGCAACGTTTTCACCGACGCCGAATGGCACGAATCGGCAAAGCTGATTCGCGTCCGCCGCGACAAAACCGAGCGCGGCGCGGGCGAAATCGCCGTCGTTACCGCCGGTACGAGCGACATTTTTGTCGCCGAAGAAGCCGCACTCACGGCGGAAACGATGGGCAATCGCGTCAAAAGAATATGGGACGCGGGCGTGGCGGGAATCCACCGGATTTTGTCGGAAAGAGAGGTTCTGCAAAACGCGCGCGTCGTCATCGTCGCGGCGGGAATGGAAGGCGCGCTTCCCAGTGTCGTCGGCGGTCTGGTCAGAGTTCCGGTCATCGCCGTCCCGACCAGCATCGGCTACGGCGCTTCGTTCGGCGGCGTCGCCGCGCTTCTGGGAATGCTCAATTCCTGCGCTTCAAACGTCACGGTCGTCAACATCGACAACGGCTTCGGCGCGGGTTTCGTCGCCAGCCTGATAAACCGGAAATTTCAGGAAGATGAGAACGTAGATTTTGAAGCGGATAACGCGGATACAAAATAAAAATCCGCATTAATCTAATGCAAAATTATCGACTTTAAGCAGGAAAATCGAGTTTGATAGTTAGAAAATCTGATTTTCTAACTATCAAACGTCGTTTTCTAACTTTCAAATCAGATTTGCTAACTATCAAACGTCGTTTTCCAGCTTTCAAGCGTCGTTTTCTTATTTTCAAACGTCGTTTGATAACAAGAATCCCTTATTTCCCAACAATCGAACGCGGTTTTCCGGCGAGCGAACGCCATTTTCCGCTTTTCGGGCGCAGCTCTGCATTCAGCATAAAAACATTGTAAAACACATTCTTCTCATGCTAAATTATTTATGGCTTTCAACGCCCGACTTCCAACTTCTTGCCTTCCTTTCGGAAAATTATGTCTAAAAAATATTTTGCGATTTTCTTTGTTCTGTTTTTGACTCTGACGTTTTGCCCGAATACTTTCGCCAAATATCCGCCGATTCAAAATGAAAGACTCGTGATGAATGCGATGCGAGCGATTTATAATGCTCAGGTTCAGTATCAGGCGACGGTCGGCGCAGGCGAATTCGGCAGTTTTATCTCGTTGAGGCAGGCGAATCTGATAGACGAACAAATGGCGCGCGGTGAAAAATACGGTTATTACTTTACCCTGACGACGACCGCGCGAACCGCATCGAATCCCGCGCGGTTCACTCTCGTTGCAGTTCCGCGCGCGTATCGCAAAACTGGAAAAAAGTCGTTCTACATCGACAACCGCTGCACGCTGCGCGGCGCGGATAAAAACGGCGGGCAGGCGACCGTTAACGACCCGGCAATCGACGCTTGCGTTCCGGCGATAGTCATTCAAAACGAAGCCTTTGTGATTGAGGCTTTAAGAGCGCTTCACAATGCGCAGATGACTTATCAGGCGACGGTCGGCAACGGCATTTTCGGAACTTTAAACCAATTGTATCAGGCTGGTTTAATTAATGCGCATGTAGCGAGCGGGCATTACAGAGGATATGTTTTCGACTGCACGGTCAATCTCGGGCAGCCTGCTCCGCTCCCGCCTTCCTTTTACAGATCCCGGGCGATTCCCGCCAGTTACGGCGAAACCGGCGTCAGGTCGTTTTATATCGATATGAGCGGCGTGCCGCGCGGCGCTGACAAAAACGGTCACGCCGCCGACCAAAACGACCCGCCGATTGTCATCCCGGCAGATAGATAGATAGATTTAGGGATTGATTAAAACCAAGAGACGGTCAGCCCAGTCGGAACGGGCATTGCGCAAAATTTCGTATTGAAGGCTGGCGGAATCGCGGTCGCCGATTTTCAGATAGGCTTTGCCCAGATTGTAGCGCGCTTTGTCAAAATCCGGATTCAGATTGACGGCGTTGTTAAAAGTCTCGATGCTTTCTTCCGTCCTGCCGAGCTCAAACAGGCTTTCGCCCAGATAATTGTAGGTTCTGGCTTCGGGCTTGTAGGTTTTCAGAGTTTCAAACGCCTGCGCCGCTTCGGCGTAACGCTTTAATTTAAAATAAGCCAGCCCGAGACGCTCAATCGCGCCGGTATGGTCGGATTTTTGCGCCACGGCGCGCCGGTAGGCGAGAATTTCTTCGTCCGTGCGGTTTAATTTATTTAAGCTCAGCCCGAGCGCAAACTGCGCGTCGGCGTTGTACGGGTCAAGCCGCGTCGCCTGCCGATAAGCCTCGACGGCATCCTTAAATTGTCCGAGCGCGTAGCTCGACGCGCCCACATTGACGAAAGTTTCCGCCCATTCCGGTCGCAGCGCGGCGGCGCGGCGCGAAGCCTTTAAAGCGTCGGCGTGGCGACCGAGCGTTCCGTAGCAGAATCCGGCTTGATACCAGGCTTCGGCGTAATTCGGGTCTATCTCAGCCGCTTTTTCAAAATAGGCGACGGCTTTCGCATAATCGTCGCGCGAAATCAGCGCCAAGCCCTGCGAATAGAAAGACTGCGCGGCGGCGCGCTTGTTCTTCTGCGTTTCGGCATTGAGCGCGGCAAAGGTCTGCAATTCGCCTAATCTCATCTGCGCGATTCTTTCCGACGGGACGGCGAAATTCAGGCTCTGACCCTCGGCGGCTTGCAGCGTCGCGACGCCGATGACCTGCCCGCGCATATTGACGACCGGACTGCCGGACGAGCCGGGCGAAATCGGCGCGGTAATCTGGATGATTTTCCCGTAGCCGGGAATTTCGCGCACGGCTGAGACGATGCCGTTCGAGACCGAGCCTTCCAGCCCGAACGGGTTGCCGATAACGACGATTGATTCGCCTTCCTGCGGCGTGGTTTTTTCAATCGGGAGCGGCGCAGCGAGCGTTCCCGGCACTTCGACCTGCAGAATCGCCAAATCGCCTTCGCCGTCAATCGCCAGCACGCCTTTGACCGGATATTTTTTGCCGTTGATAAGATGCACTTCGACACGCGCGGATTTTTCGATGACGTGGCGATTGGTCACCACCTTGTCGCCGGAAATGAAAAAGCCGCTGCCGCGCGAGACGACCGCGCCGCGCGAGTCGAACGTTTCGATGGCGACGGCGGACGGCTTGATGCGCTTGACCAGCTCGGGCAGATATTCCTGCGCCGAAACGTTCAGGGCGGCAAAAACGAGCGTGAATAAAATTGTCGAAAGGACGGACTTCATCAATCTACGGCGAAATTATAAAGCGTTTGCGTGAATCGGACAAATTAGGTAGATGTCTCCGGCGGGCGAAATCGTTGCAGAAAATTGTCCGGCGCGGCTTCTGATAGAGAGATTAGCCGCGAAAGAACACGAAAAGCACGAAAGAAGATTTAACAGGGTTAGGTAGGCTTCGCGGCTTGATGAACAGGGATAAAAAATAGTTTTATATATCCCTGTTCGTCCTGTTATCCCCGTATTTCTCTTTGTCTGCGGCTTTTCGCGTTTAATTCTTATTTTATAATTCCGCCGCCGTCGAGAGCGGTGTAAACGTCGGGCGCATACATTCCGAGCCATTTGTCGGAATCCGGCGTTTTGAAGATTTCGGCGTAAACGCGCGTGTTGAAGTTTTCAACATCGGTCACGGCTCCAGCATTCAGCCAGGCGTAAAGCTTCGGGTGAAAGAGAAAATCGTTGCGCGCCGTGTCGAGCGCGATATATTTTTCCAGCTTCTCGACGAGGCTGGCGAATTCCGCTTCGCTCAAGCCGCTCCGGGCGTTTTGACGACGAATAAAAGCGAGGCTCTCGGCGTCGATTTTAGTTCCGCCCGCGTAGAGTCTGGCGAGCTTGTTCCAATCGTCGAGGTTCATCTGCGGCTCGTAGCGCGAAAAATTATCGTAAATGTTGCGCAGGAGACTTTCCTCCGTCACCATTTTCGTCGCCGCCAGCGGCATCGCGTCGAGCGCGGTCGTGCCCTGTTTCGTCGGCTCGACGAGCCTTACTTTCGTCATCGCGATAATCTTGTCGCGCTTCGTCCTGATTTCGTTAAACATCCGGCTGCGAAACCTGACCATCGCCATCTCCTTGTCTCTGGCGGACGCGCCGTTGATGATTTTATTGACTTTTTCGGCTTGCACGAGATATTTCAGAAAGCCCTGCGGGCTGTAGAGACCGGGCAGCGCGTCGATGATTGTGCCGCTGTCGTCCAGCAGGTAATGAATGCTGTTGCCGGTCAGCGTCCGCTCGATTTTTCGCCCGTCGCCGAAATCTATCGTCACCTTCGGCGCGGGGCGCACTGATTTCCAGTGCAGAATGTAATTTTCGCGCAGAAAACGCGAGATTTCGGCGTTTGAATATAGCACCGCGCGGAAAAAACGGCTGTTGGCGCAGCTGAATTCCTCGTTTAAGTTTCCGAGCAGCCGCAGGCTCAGAATAGGTTTGTTCCGCGCCTTCGCCGCCAGTTTGGCTTGCTCCAAATCCGTAAACCAGAACAACTGCGAAGCGTATGCGTCCTTTTGCATCGCCACGCCGTCCAGCGCAAACGCGACGCGTTTCCATTCGTCGGTCGCCTCGCCGGTTTCGCGGAAACGCCTGATGTCGGCGGCGTATGTTTCAAACAGTGCGTCCAAGCCTTCCCAGCGCATCGCGCGCAGCTGATTGATGGCGGCAACCGATTCGGTCTGGTTTTCGGATGCGGCTTGACGGGCTAATTCCCGGGCTTTAGCGGACGATTCGGCAAAAGCGGGAACGGAAAACAGAAGCGTGAACAAAACAAAGGGCAGAAAATAGCGGATTCGCATAGATTTTTCTCCGGAAACGATTTTTTCAATAGGAGAGCTACATATTTTTAGAGATTTAAGTCGGCGTTTGGTTGCCTGACGCCGCCCGCCGCATACCAAATATAAAAGAAAAGCCGCAAGCTCGCAAACCTCAACGAGCCTCCGGCTTTTCTTTTACTGCTGGGGTGGAATTTAATTATTTAGCCGTAACATTTCCGGCAAATCCGGCAAGCGCGGTGAAATTTTCCGCGTACAGCTCGGCGGGAAAACGCGCGCGAATGCGCTGGTCGTCGAAGGCTCTGCCGCCCAGAACGACCGGAATTTTGAGCCTCGCTATCCGCGCCCGAAATTCCCTGTAATCGCGCGCCAGCCGCTCGTAATCGGCGATAATCGCCGCCGAAATGCAGACGACTTCGGGCGTATGATACAAAACCTCGTCGGTCAGCGAATAAAGCGGCGTGTTCGCCCCGAAATTCATCGCTTCCCAGCCTTCGTTTTCCAGAATCATCTGCGCCAGATGCGTCGGAAGCTCGTGAAAATCGCCTTCGAGCGCGCAGCAGAAGGCGAGCTTTCCGTTCGTTTCCGCCGCCGGAGCAATCGATTCTCTCAGCCTGTAAATCGCATTATACGCGGCGCGCGTGGCGAGGTGTTCCTGCGCCACATTTATCTCGCCGCCGAGCCAAAGCTCGCCGACGCGCCGCATCGCCGGGCAGAGCGAATCGTCAAAAATCCGCTCCGGCGGCGCGCCGCGTAAGGA
>JALZHR010000537.1 GCA_030860665.1 Acidobacteriota bacterium | reverse complement strand
GAGCTTGTGCTCGTGTATAAACTCAATCGGGTCTTCGATGGTGACGATGTGATATTTCTTGGTCGAGTTTATCAAATCGATAATCGCCGCCAGCGTCGTCGATTTTCCGCTTCCGGTCGGACCCGTCACTAAAACTATACCGTTTTTCAATTCCGCCGCGTTCATCACGGCGCGCGGCAGATTCAGCTCTTCCCAGTTCGGCGGCTTGGTCGGAATCACGCGCATCACGATGGCGTAAGTTCCGCGCTGGCGAAAAATATTGACGCGAAAGCGGCACAAACCGTTGACGCTGTAGGAAATATCGGCTGAGCCTTTCTTTTCCAGCGTTTCCAAGCCCTGCTCGTTGCCGTGCAGCATCAAATCAGCCATCGCCTTGATTTGCGGCGGCGTCAGGCGTTCCAGACCGGGAATCGGCACGCCCTGCAAATCGCCGGTCAGCTCGACCTGCGGCGGGCGACCGGGCGAAAATATCAAATCGCTTATCTTAGGGTCAACGCTCAGCATCCGGTGCAGAACGCCGTGAAACGCCTGCGTGTTCTGCGCGATTGCCGGATTGACGCTTGCCGCCCCGGGCGCGCCGGGCTGGTGCTGCGGCATCGGTTTATTAACGTGATTATTTGAATTATTCGACGGCGGAATATTGGCGGTTGTATTCGTAGGCTGATTCATTTTGTTTTACGGATATTTTTTGAAATCAGACAGAAAGAAATTCGGATTATTATTTCGGGCTGGCGTCAATCCTTCGATTGCGGACGACAATTTAATATTACTATCTTCGGCGTCAATTAATCAATGTTTTTGTAATCCTTGCGATGATTGCTCTAATCAATTAAAATTAACGGTTTCAGCCTATCTGAAAATTCAGGCAATTATTTACAATCAATTTTTAAAGAGGAATTCAGCAAATTATGAAAAGAGTTGGTATTTTAGTCGGGCGCGAGCAGACGTTTCCCGAATCGATTATCAGAAGCATTAATGAAAAAGGCAACGGCGAAATCGTCGCCGAAATGGTCAAGGTCGGCGGCATTCGGCTGGACGAGCCGAAACGCTACGATTTAATCATCGACCGCATTTCGCACGAAGTTCCGTATTATCGCGCGACACTCAAGCGCTTCGCGCTGGAAGGCACGTATATCGTCAATAACCCGTTCTGGTGGTCGGCGGACGATAAATTTTTCAATTATTGTTTAGCCGCCAAGCTGGGCGTGGCGATTCCGAAAACCGTCCTGCTGCCGCAGGAAAAATATATTCCCGACATTACCTCCGAATCGCTGCGCAATCTGGAATTTCCGATTGACTGGCAGGGCATTATCGACTATGTCGGCTTTCCGGCTTTTCTGAAACCGTTCGACGGCGGCGGCTGGAAAAACGTCTCGAAGATTCACTCGCTCGAACAGCTCTGGCACGAATACAACCAGACCGGAACGCTCTGTATGACCTTGCAGGAAGGCATCGAATACGACCAGTTCGTCCGCTGCTACTGCGTCGGGCAGGAAAAAGTCCTGATTATGCCGTATGACCCGTCGAAGCCGTATCTGTCGGGAATGCAGTATGTGAACGTCGAAAATTATCTTTCGCCGGAGCTTTACGCGCGCGTCGAACGCGACGTCATCACGATTTGCAAGGCGCTCGGCTACGATTTGAACACGGTCGAATTCGCGATTAAAGACGGCGTCCCTTACGCGATTGACTTTATGAATCCCGCGCCCGACGCCGAGCTGGCTTCGGTCGGCGAATACAACCACAACTGGATTGTCAACGCGATGACCGAATTCGTCATCAACAAGCTGACGAGCGGCGGCGAAGTCGCGCAGCCCGAATATCGCTGGACGGCAATGCTGAGCGGCGGCGGCGCAAACCAGACCGCCGCAGCCGGAAAACCGGCAGCCGCAAAACGCGCGCCGAAAGCCAAAACCGAAAACGGCGGCGAAACAAAATCGCGCTCAAGAAAAGCGACCGGCGCAGAATAAGTTAATAAATGCAAAACGCAAAGTGCAAAATGCAAAATTGAAGAAGAGATTCATTTTGCATTTTGCACTTTGCGTTTTGCATTGAAATTAGTCTTCCGCTTCAATCAGCGAGCTTCGCTCCGCCAGCATATTTCCGCTCATTATCAAGCCGACCCAAATCAAAAGGCTGACCGCCGAGACAGCCCAGCCGACGTTGGTAATCACGTCATTCGTCAACAGACCGAGCAGAATGGCGATAAAGCCGATTAGCGCAAATCTGAGCGCCATTTTCTTGCCGCGCAGGATGCCTTCCAGCCAGTTGATGCGGCGGATTTCCTGCTCCATATATTTTTCGTCCGTGTTCAGGCGCGAAAAATATTCGGTTTCGTCTTTCGCCCAGTTTCTCAGGGCTTTGGTGTCGGCAAAGTGAATCGCGGTCGCGAAATGGTGAATGACGTGCGCGATTTTTCCCTCGCGCAGAGCGATTTCCGCCAAGCCGCGCACCGAGCGAAAGCTTTCCTGCGTCGCGTCCAGAGCCTTCTGGAAAACGCGGCGCGCGCGTTCCCATTCTCCGTATTGAAAATAACTTTCGCCCAGACGCGCCAAAAGCTCGCTGTCCCTGCGCCCGCGAATTTCAGCCAGTCGCAGGGCGGCTTTCGCCTTTAATTCCAGCTTTTCGTTGCGCTCCGAACCGGCAAACGAATGCAGGCAGCGCGCAAACTCGAAAATCAGCCACGCGTCGCCCGGCTTCAGCAGCAGCGCGCGGCGAAAGGCTTCGAGCGCCTGCAAAAGATGCCCGGCGAGCCGCAGTTCATTGGCGAGACGGCGCAGGTATTCGGCTTTTTCGTGGTCTTCGGCGACCTTTTCCGGATTTTTTCTTTTGCTTTTTCGACTGGAGATTTGAAATTCGCTGACCGAATTTTCCAGCACTTCCGTTGACGGAAGGCGCGCGAATTCGGCTTTCATTAAAGTTTCCTTCGGCTCGGTCAGATAATCGCGCAGCTCGATCGAGCGATTGTCCAGCACGTCTTCGTTTAATTTGGAAAACAGCGCCCTGACCATCCGGCGATAATCTTCGCCGCCCGAAGCGAAAGCGAACGTCAAGCCTTTGCCCGTCACGCTGGTGCGGTAGCGATAAAAAACGTTTCCGCCGCGTTTGAGCGCGCGCAGCGCCTGAGTTTCGACCTGCGCGACGTCGCCGGCGCTCAATTTATTCGGCTGACGGTTAATCCAAGCCCAAAGGCTCGGAACGATTCCGGTGCGCGACAGATTTTCGCCGTCGAAAATGATTTTATCCGTCATCAGCAGCGACGGAATGACCAGCCAGCCGGCGACGACAGCCAGTAATCCCGCCAAATCCTGATGCAGATAAATAAAAAAGGCGGCGAGAAACGTCGCCAGAAAAACGGCGACGAAATAACTGTTCGGCGAAACGCGAATGCTCGTCGTTTTGCCGGAAATGTCGGTTCTCACGGAAGTTTTTCCGGCAGCGGCAGCCGTAACTTCGCGCGTCTTTATCCGGGCGATTTCTCCCACGCTCTCTTCCTTTATCCAAAAAAGTCTATATTCTTATAAATACCTAATCCCACAGGATTTTTCAACTAATTTTCAAAAATTAAAAAAAACGGGTGCAAACCGGCGGGCAGTTTTCGACTGCGCAAACAATTGACATGTGGTTTGAACCTGAATACACTTAGCTGCATTTCTGCGGCTGCTTTTCATTTCCGTTGAGATGAAGAAACTGAAAAAAGCAAAAATAATAACGCTGGCAATCTTATTTGCCGCGCTTGTCGGCGCAGGTCTGGGAGGCTGGTTCGGAAATTTACGACCGAAGCAGGTCGAAGCTCAAAATCAGACGGTTTTAATTCTTGAAGCAGCAGTTTCGCAGCCCGTATATCTGCGGCTCGAGCCGATTGTTTTAACATATAAATTATCGAACCCGAACAACGTTTCGGTGACGTGGAGCGAAAATTTATTTTTCGGGCGGAACACCAGCTTTATAATCCGAAAAAATAATGGCGACCCAATTCGATATAAAGGTACGGATTATCTCCTCTGTCTGCCGATACCTCCGGCGGAAACTGTACTGCCCGGCAAAACGAAAACAATCCGCGGCGTGATGGACGCTCTTACGGCAGAACGCTTGTTTTCCGAACCGGGACATTACAGCGTGCGCGTCGAATTCAATTTCGCCTATTTTTTAGACAATCAGCGACAGCAGCAGCAGCAGCAGCAGCAGCAGCAGCAGCATCTGACCGTCGTTTCAAATTCCTTCGATTTCGAGGTTGCCGAACCGCAAGGCGTAAATCGCGAAGCTTATAATTACATTAAAAACACGCTCCAGCCCGCCCGCAATAACGATAATGGAGAAGAAATGATAAAAGCCTACAAATATTTTGTCGATACTTTCCGCGACAGCGTTTATTGGAAGTATCAGAGTTATGAACTCGGCTATCTCTACGTGCAAATGAATGATTACGAAAAGGCTGAAGAGGTCTTTTACGAAGTATCCGACATCGATTTTTATTATTCGGTAGATGTTGAAAATTATCTTTCGATGCTGGCTGGAAAAATTGGACGCCCGACCAGAAGAACGAAACGCCCGTCGGATACAAAAATCCCTGTTGCGGTTCCGCGTCCGGCGCCGCCGCCGCGTATCGTTGCGCCTTTGCCGGCAGATGCTCCCGTGCCGCGCCGTCTCTCCAATCCTAATCCGAACGCCACGCCGTAATCCGGCTTCGGTCAGGCACAAATTAAATACATACAAAATCAGGAAGCGCTGAGCGTATCTAACTTATCG
>JALZHR010000530.1 GCA_030860665.1 Acidobacteriota bacterium | reverse complement strand
GGATATGGCTGAGGCTTTGACCGTCATCCAGGAATCCTACGTCGGCGGTAAAAAGCTCAATTACAACGACCTTATCAAATCTTCGATCGATTCGATGCTGCACACGCTCGACCCGCACTCGAATTATTTCGACGCCAAGGAATTCGAGCAGTTTCGCACCGACCAGCAGTCGCAGTATTTCGGCATCGGCGCGACCATCGGCGATTTGCGCGACGGCAAAGGCAACGTGATTGCGACGTATATCAAAGCGACGTTTGAAGGCGCGCCCGCGCACCGCGCCGGGCTTCGCTACGGCGACAAAATCGTCGACGTCAACGGAACTTCGATGCTCGGCAAGCCTTTCTCGGAAGTTCGCTCGTTCCTGAGAGGTCCGCGCGGCACGACGGCGAAAATCACGGTCGAGCGCTACGGCACGGGCAAGCGTGATACGGTGGAAATAACGCGCGACGCCGTTCCGCAGCCGTCGATTCCCGAAGCTTATATGCTTCGCCCGGGCGTCGGCTACATCGCGATGACCGGCGGCTTTAACCAGACTACTTTCAACGAATTTCGTCAGGCGATGACCGAGCTGAAACGTCAGGGAATGGAAAATCTCATTCTCGATTTGCGCAACAACGGCGGCGGTCTGGTCAATCAGGCTTACCGCGTCGCCAGCACTTTCCTCGGACGCGGGCAGACGGTTTTCACGCAGAAAGGACGCCTCGAAGACAGCTTCGGCTCGTATCCTTCGGATAACGGAAGTCCCGACCAGACGCCGATTGTGATTATGGTCAACCGCAACACGGCTTCGGCTTCGGAAATTCTCGCCGGCGCGCTCCAAGACCACGACCGCGCCTTGATTGTCGGCGAAAACACTTTCGGCAAAGGCTTGGTGCAGAACCCGTTTGTTCTCGAATACGGCTCGATGCTGCTTTTGACGATTGCGAAATACGAAACGCCTTCGGGACGCCTGATTCAGCGCGACTACTCGAACGGAAATCTTTACGATTACTACACGGGCGGCGGCAGCCTGCGCGAGGAAACGCAAAACCAGAACAATAAGCCGAAAGGCGCGGAAATGAAAACCGATTTGGGACGCACGGTTTACAGCGGCGGCGGAATCCAGCCGGACGAAGTCATCAAGCCGCAGACGATTCCGTCCGAGCGCGCGCAGCTGCAAAGCAAGCTGATAGACCCGATTTTCGCTTTCGCGCTCGATTTGGTTTACGGCAAAATGCCCGGTTATGAAACTTATAAAGCCGACAAGCCGATTACGTTCGATTACCATCTGAAAGCGACCGATTTTCCGATGACGGACGCACTTTACCAGGCATTCAAAAAATATGCGACGGAAAAATACAAATTAACTCCGGCGCAGATTGACCGCGAGCGCGAATTCGTCGAACGCACGCTGCGCACGGAATTCGTCACGGCGGCTTACGGCTCGACGACTTCCTACCAGGTTTTCAACGAATACGACACGCAGCTCAAACGCGCCGTCGAGCTGCTGCCGAAAGCCAAGCAGCTGGCGACCGAAAGCGCCCGCCTGCAAGCACAGAAAGCGATTTCAAACACCAACAATCGCTAGTTTGAAAAATTAAATTTACCGGCGAAAGGAGCGTTTTATATACGCTCCTTTTTTATTTGTCCCGCCGGAACGCCTTTGCCGGAGGTCTTAAAACCTCCGGCGCTGTTTTGGGCGGCTATTGTTTCGATTCTTCTGTTATCGGGACACGCCGTGCGGGAAGTCGAAAATCTCTTTTCCGGAGATGTTTCTTCAGCGCAGCGGGAAGAAGGCTTGTCCGGCGGTTTGATTACAAATGCCGGCGCGGCTAATTCTCGTCATCAGGCTTTACCGCCCGTTCAAAGTTCGCCCGCTTCGGCGGGATTGGGTTCGTGGCGGGCTAATACGGCTGAGCTGCCGCAGACGCCGAGCGTTCGTTACGGAGCGAACGACGAACTTGCCGGATAAGAATTGAAAAGGCGGATTTCCTTCGGGCTGGATTCGCTTTTACGCCGCCATCCATTTAATCAGGTAATAAATCCCGACACCCGCGCCGATTAGAAACAGGGTCAGAACGGCGATTGCCGCGCCGACCATTAATTTGAATTTCTTATAACGGTTAGGGTCGGGCGGCGAAAGCTGGTTTTGCGGAAAATACGGCGGCGGTCGGTTCATAACATTTAACATTTAACATTTAACATTTATCAAAGCAACCGGCGAATCGACTACCGATGCAATTACCGATAAATGGTAAATGATAAATGTTAAATGTTAAATGATTTATCGCGGCAGCGGCTGTTCCAGATTCGCCAAGCCGTAAGCCAGACCCGCCATCACCGAACCGACTTCGGCGAGTTCCTTCGGGTTGACCTTGTCGAAAGTGTCGGCGGCGGTGTGGTGATAATTGAAATAGGTTCGCTGGTCGAACCACGGCGCAAAAGACGGCACGCCTTTCTGCGTCAGCGGTCCGATGTCCGCGCCGACGCCGCCCTGCTGAAGCTGCGAAAGCCCCGCGCCCTGCTGGCGCAGGATTGCCGAAACCGGCGCAAGATAAGCGGCGATTTCCGGTCTTCCGGTAAAATTGAATCCGAGCGGGCGCGACGCTCCCAAATCCGATTCGATGGCGGCGAAGTGTTTCGCGATGTTCGCGTCTTCCTCGCGCGCGTATGTTCTGCCGCCGACCAAGCCGTTTTCCTCGTTCATATAGGCGATGACGCGAATCGTGCGCTGCGGGCGGATTTTCAGTTGTTTCAATAAGAAAGGCACTTGCATAGAAACGGCGACGCCGGTCGCGTCGTCCAGCGCGCCCGTTCCCAAATCCCACGAGTCCAGATGACCGGAGACGATGACGACTTCGTCCGGCTTTTCGCTTCCCTTCAAATCGGCGATGACGTTGTAGCTGGTCGTATCGGGCAAGGTCTGCGGCGTCAGAATCATCCTGATTCGCACGCGTCCCATTTTGGCGAGATAGGCAATCATCTCGGCGTCTTCAAACGAGGTCGCCGCCGCCGGAATTTTCGTCACGTTCGCGTCGTAGCGTGTCGAGCCGGTATGAACGAGACGATTTTGCGAGCCGCCCGCCGAGCGCACCAGAACGGCGATTGCGCCGAGCCGAGCCGCCGCAATCGCACCGCCGCCGCGATACTGCGTCGCCTGCCCGTAAGCCGCGCCGCCGAAGCCGCTCTCCTGCAATTCGCGGTCGAATTTATAATTGAACAAAACGATTTTTCCAGCGATTCGCTCTCGCCCGAGCCGGTTCAGCTCGTCGAAACTCTCGACGACGACGATTTCGCCCGTCAAGCCTCCGGGCGCGGTGGCGACGCTGCCGCCGAGCGCAGTGATGACGACCTTCTGCGTCGTCCCTTGCGCCATTCCCGAAAATTCGATTAATTCGGCGCGTTCTTCGCCGCGCACCCAGTGCGGCACGGTCAGTTTTTGCAAGCGCACGTCCAGACCGAGCCGCCGCATTTCTTCGGCGACATACTGCACGGCGCGCTCAGCCTGCGGCGAGCCGGTCAGCCGCGCGCCGATGTTATTGGAAAGATAAGCCGTCTGCCGGTAGGCGTAATCGCTCGCCAGAGCCGCCGCCTGTATGCGTTTCAGATTATCGAGCGTCCGTCGCGAGTAAAGCCTCGGCGTCGGCGTCGGGCTGGCTTGCGCCAATGCCGAAACGCAAAAAAGCGGCAGAAACAAAAGCAGGTAGAGAAATTTCGGTTTCATATCTTTGTTTTAATGATAAACAACTCAAATCGCAAAGTCTAAATCTCCGCGGACGCGAAAGATTTCTTCAGAGATTCGACAAGTCTCTCCAGGGACGCCACGCGTCTGTCCGGAGACGTGACGCGTCCCTCCAGAGACGGCACGCGTCTGTCCAGAGACGGCACGCATCGCTGGAGAGACGCCACGCGTCGCTGGAGAGATGTGTCACGTCTCCGGGGAGATTCGCCGCGTCTGTGGAGGGACGCGTCACGTCTCCGGAGAGATTCGTCGTGCCTGTGCGGAGATTCAGCCCGTCTTTACGATTGGATTGCCCGCGCCGCAACGGTTTCAGACATCGAACAATGCGCCGATTACGTTCCGCTTCGGCGATTAAAATGCTTTTGTGTTTCCGAAATTTCTGCCATAATATTCGCGCTGTTACAACTTCAATTTTTCGGATGAAACTTATGAAACGCTTATTGCTGGTTTTCTTTGTTCTGGCGTTTGTTTCGATAAACGCTCAGGCGCAGACGGTTTTCGGCTTCAACGAGATGATTCGGATGCGGCGCGTCGGCGACGCGCAGCTCTCGCCCGACGGTCGGACAATCGCCTTTACCATCGGCGACGTGAACGTGCCCGAAAATCGCACGCTGACGCAGATTTACACGATGCCCGTCACGGGCGACAATTTCCGGCAAATCACGCGCGGCGAACGCTCCGCCAGCTCGCCGCGCTGGTCGCCCGACGGCAGAAGAATCGCTTTCACGACCGGCGGGCAAATCTGGATTATGGACGCCGACGGCAGCGACCGCCGTCAGGTTACAAAAATTTCGACCGGCGCGAGCGCGCCCGTCTGGTCGCCCAACGGAAACTGGATTGCCTTCGTCTCCGACGTTTATCCCGACTGCACGACCGACGAGTGCAACCAGCGCCGCGAAGCCGAAGCCGAAAACAGCAAAGTGCAGGCGAAAGTCACCGACCGCCTGCTTTACCGCCACTGGACGGAATGGCGCAACGCCAAGCGCACGCACGTTTTCGTCGTCCCGGCGGACGGCGGCTCGGCGCGCGACGTAACGCCCGGCGATTTCGACGCGCCGCCCTACGCCGCTTCGACCGGCGTGGATTACGCCTTTTCGCCCGATTCGCAGGAAATCGCCTTTCTGAAAAATCCCGACCCGGTCGAAGCGATTTCGACCAACAGCGATATTTTTATCGCTCCTCTGCGCGGCGGCGGAACGGCGCGCAACATCACCGTCAACAATCGCGGCTACGACGTCGCGCCGGTTTACACGCCCGACGGCAGATATATTCTGTTTCGCTCGCAAAAGACCGAAGGCTTTGAAGCCGACCGCTGGCGCATTATGCGTTTCAACCGGAAAACGGGCGAAACCGTCGAATTAACGACCGGCTTTGATTTGCAGGCTGACGAGATGATTCTCGCGCCCGACGGTAAGACGATTTATTTCACGGCGGGCGCGCGCGGGATGCAGCCGATTTACCGCGTCCCGCTCGAACCGGATTTTCGCCAGCGCATCGCCACGCACGTCCGGCTCGTCAGCGGCGCGGGATTTTTCAGCAGCCTGAACATCACGCCCGACGGCAAAACAATCGTCGCCCTTTCCAGCTCGATGAATCATCCGAACGAGGTTTACGCCGTCAACGTCGAGACGAACGCCGTCACGAACCTGAGCCGCGTCAACACGGAAATCACCGCTTTGAGTAAACCCGAAGAAGTCGAATGGAAAGGCGCGCTGAACCAGAACATTCACGGCTTTATCGTCAAGCCCGCAAATTTCGACGCCAATAAAAAATACCCGCTTCTCGTGTTAATTCACGGCGGACCGCAAGGGGCTTGGAACAACAGTTGGAGCTGGCGCTGGAATCCGCAGGTTTTCGCCAATGCCGGTTACGTCGTTTTCCTGCCGAACCCGCGCGGCTCGACCGGCTACGGGCAGAAATTCGTCAACGAGGTTTCCGCCGATTGGGGCGGCAGAGCCTTCACCGACATTATGAACGGCGTCGCCGACGTTTTAAAACGCAGCCCGTATGTTGACCGAAACCGCATCGGCGCGGCTGGCGCTTCTTACGGCGGCTATATGGTCAACTGGATTCTCGGACACAACAACGACCCGCGCTTTCGATTCAAGGCGCTGCACTCGCACGCCGGAGTTTACAATCTGGAAAGTATGGCGGGCGCGACCGAAGAACTCTGGTTCGTCAATTACGAATTTAAAGGAATGCCGTGGGAAAATCCCGCGAATTACACGCGCTGGTCGCCGCACCGCTTCGCTAAAAATTTCAGCACGCCGACGCTCGTCACGCACGGCGAGCTAGATTATCGCGTGCCGATCGGCGAAGGCTTGCAGCTTTACACCGCTTTACAGCGGCGCGGCGTCGAATCGAAGCTCGTCTATTTTCCCGACGAAGGTCACTGGATTCTGAAGCCGCAAAATTCGCAGTTCTGGTATTCGCAGGTTCTCGGCTGGTTCGAGAAACATTTGAAACCTTAACGCGTAAACATAATTGTACACGCAACTAAAATCGTAGGGGCAGGTCTTGTGCCTGCCCAATGAGCGCGAAAGCGCGAAAAAACGTTTCAAATAAATCAACGTTGAATCTAATCCAAATTGATTAGCGTCTTTGCAGACGCTTTGGGCAGGCACAAGACCCGCCCCCTACATTCTTTGCCCTGGGGTTTATGAAAATTCGGAAAATTTACCTGACCGCGCTTTTTGTTCTGCTTTTTGTTTTACCGCTGCTCGCTCAGCAAACAAAAAATTTCAACCGCGCCCGCACTTACGACGTTCAGCATTACACGATTCGCACGAGCTTCGACCGCGCGACCCAAACCGTTTTCGGCGACACTTCCATTCAGCTCAAGCCGCTCAAAGCCGACCTGGCAACCGTCGAGCTTGACGCGGCGGGCTTCAAATACGATTTTGTGCGGCTCGAAAATTCCGGCGTAAATCTGCAATACCGGCAGGCGGGCGAAAAGCTCGTCATTACACTCGACAAGGCATACGCGCCGAAAGATTTGATTTCGATTCGTATCGGTTATTCCTGCCAGCCGCAAAAAGGCGTCCATTTCGTCGAGCCTCTGCGCGAAAAGACCCGCGTCATCCGCGCCGCGCAAATCTGGACGCAGGGCGAGCCGGAAGAAGCGCATCACTGGTTTCCGTCCTACGATTTTCCCGATGATAAAGCGACCACCGAGCAATTTCTGACGGTCGAAGCCGACGAAACCGCAATCGCCAACGGCGAATTGCTCGAAACGCTGGAAAACACGAACGGCAAGAAAACCTTTCACTATAAAATGAACGTCCCGCACTCGGTTTATCTAACCTCGTTCGTCATCGGCAAATACGCGAAGCTCACGGATTCCTATAAAAATATTCCGCTCGGTTTCTACGTTTATCCCGGACGCGAGGCGACGGCGCGAAAGGCTTTCGCGAAAACGAAAAATATGATGCGGATTTACGAAAATTTCACGGGCATTGCATTTCCCTACAGCAAATACGACCAGACGGTCGTCGCCAATTTCGAGTTCGGCGGAATGGAGAACATCACCGCCACGACGCACGCCGACACCGAGATTTTCGCCGTCGATTATATGCCCGACGAAACCGAAGACCTCGTCTCGCACGAGCTGGCGCATTCGTGGTTCGGCAATCTCGTCACCTGCCGCAACTGGGCTGAGCTGTGGCTGAACGAAGGCTTCGCGACCTTTATGGAAGCCGCTTATCGCGAAAAAGCCTACGGTCGCGCCGATTACCTGCGAAAAATAAAAGAAGACGCCCAGCGATATATAATCGAAGAAGCCGTCAATAAAAACCGCCACGGTCTTTTCAACCGGCTGGCGCGCCCGGACGATTCGCTTTTCGACACGACGACTTATCAGAAAGGCGGTGCGGTCGTCCACACTCTGCGCGAGGAAATCGGCGACGCGGCTTTCTGGAAAGCGATAAATATCTACTTGAACCGCCACAAATTCGCCAACGTCGAAACGCCCGATTTGAAAAAAGCGATGGAAGAAGCTTCCAGTCAGGATTTGACCTGGTTTTTTAATCAATGGATTTACCAGGGCGGCTTCCCGAAGCTCGAAGTCCGTCAAGCTTACGACTCTCGCCGGAAAAGACTGAATCTGACAATTACGCAAACGCAGAAATCCGGCGAAATCACGCCCGCCGCTTTCATTCTGCCGATGGAAATCGAAATTGCCGCCGAATCGGGCGCGCCGAAAACCGAGAAAATCAGAATCGACAAAAGAAAGCAGTCATTTTCGATTCCAATGGATGCCGCTCCGACCGAAATTCGTTTCGATAAAGATATGAAAATCCCGTTAAAGTCAGTCAGAATTCTGCCTTTGACGAACTCGAAAGGCGACTAACGAGGCAGAAGCCCGCGCGTCAGCAAGGGCGCAGGCGTTTAGAAAAAACTGAATACTGATTTTCAGGATAAATTAAGATTAATCAGACATTTATTCCGACCTATCTTAATTTTATGATTGAAAATCGAATAAATTTGTGGAAAACTATGGCTCAATGTTAAGCGGTTTTAAGAAGACTAACATTTTCTGTTAATGTCGAAATCCAAATCAAGCGCCGAGCTGCGCCGCGAATTCGGACGCTGGCTCAGAGAGCAAAGAAAATCGCGCGGAATACGGCAGAAATACGTCGCCGAAAAAGCGAAAATCACCGTGACGCAGCTGTCGCGCATCGAAAACGGTCGCAGCAGCACGCGCCGCGACACCGTCATCGATTTAGCCCAAATCATCGGCATCGACGAGCGCGAAGCCCTTCGCCACTTTACGCCCGAAAGCTTCCCGCAGCTGCCGAAGGAACTGGAAAACATTCCGTTTTCCGAATTTAGTAAACAGGAACTGAAAGAGATAGCCGATTTTATAATTTTCAAGCTGTCGCAAAAGCAGCAGGAACTGGCTGCCAAAGGCGAACCGGACAAAATCCAAGCAGCCCTGCCGGATTCAACCGGCGACGTCCAGCCCTACCGGGTCAAAAACGGACGGCTCATTTCAGACACCGATACGGAGGAAAAAGAACACACTAATCAAAAGCCCGCCGATGAATAACATCAAAAGGCTGAGAAAAACTTAAAAACAGATTTTGCTTAACCGAACAACTGTGCTAAATAATCAATCACAGTTTTAAAAATCGTCGTATCTTCCGCTTGCGTATTGTCGGAAGTTAAACCGCCAATCGGGATTTCGCCCGTAACACAAGTCGTATTCGGTGGACAGGTTTTGCCGCCAATAGGAATTTCCCCGGTAACGCAAGTGGTGTCCTGCGGACAGTTTCTACCACCAATAGGAATTTCGCCTTCGGCAATAGCATTGGTAGAAAGTGAAAACACGAAGATGGTCGCTAAAAACAGCGTGGAAGCGATTTTTTTCATATAATTTTCTCCTAGAGACTAGATATTCGTCGGTAAGTGTATGTAAAAATTACCGTTTTGACATATTAGCAAGATTTCTTGCAAAGGTGATATATGCCCATTACAAAAACTACTCAAATAAGTAACCGCGAAGCTGTTCAATTAATCCGAGAAGCCAAAAATGCCGAGTTATGTCGAGATATTCAAGCGTCTCAACATATTCTCAGCACTGTTTGGACTGACTTAGAAGGTGAACCACTAATAAATGGTTTAAAGACTTCGATTCAAGCAGAAATTCTGCGGCTCTGTGGATTTTTTCTTAGTTTTTACGGGCGTTCCCGTAATTTAAAGAACTACCAAGAACACGGCAAAAACCTTTTGACAAAGGCAATCGAAATGTTCGATTGCAAAAATCTTTCTCATAAGTCAGCAGAAGCCAAAGTAATGCTTGCTCTTTGTTATTGGTATGAAGGTTCAGTCAACGAATGCGAATTAATATTAGAGGAAACCGAGAAGGAATACGAAAATAACCAAATTCATCCTGTTTATATTCAAATATGTGTCAATCGTTTACTGACGCACTATTTAAAAGGAATCCGTTATAAAGACTCAGAAGAATTTCAGAAAGGACTGTTAATTGTCGAAAAACTAGCTGCCCCGATTGAACTTTGTACTGACCAACGCTTAAAAGCGATGTATCACAATCAAGCAGGCATCTTTTTCCGCGCTCTTAAACAACCCGATAAAGCTGCTTTTCATTATAGTGAAGCAATTAAAACGGCACGAAAAAGTGGGAATATGCGTTTCGTCGGGTTCAATTTAAATAATTTTGCATATCTATGCAAAGAAATTGGCGATTACACAAATGCACATTGTTACATTGACGAATCATCCAAAATATTTAACGAACTAAATGATATGGGCTGGTTAGCTCACGCCCTTGATACAAAAGCACAAATTTGTCTAGCTGAAGAAAAACTGGTTACGGCTCTATCATCGATTAACAAGTCATTAAATATCTTCTATAAAGGTGAAGATTATTCAGGGTTGGCAGATGCGATATTCACAAAATGCAGAATACTCTTACAGCTTGGTCGAGTATCGGAAGCGATTAAATTGTCAGCTGAGCTGATAGACGTTGCCAGCCAGCGCATCGGAGAATTTGCCGCAGACAAATATGCTGATGAGTTCGCTAAGCTGGTTTATCCGTTAAAAAACTCTTCTTTTCCAAATGAAGTAAAATCCTTCAAAACAAATCTTCTCCGCAACCATTTAACCGCTTCTGATTTGCAAATTACGAAAGCCGCACAAAAGCTCGGAATTTCGCATCAGAATTTGTCGGATATTCTTAACAACCAGTTTCCCGAGCTTTATATTGAGCTTGGTATTAAGCGTCGGTCGCGGCGCAATGGTAAGAAGAGAGACGTTTTGCCGAACATTTCGCCGGTCAGACTCAGCGATGAGCAGATGTCTTATGCTGACTCTTTGTTGCTGAATGAAGATGCTTCCTATTACACTTTTGCTTTGAACGGGAAAAGGCTGCCTTCGCTGAAAACTAAAGAAAACGTCATTGTGCTGGTAGAGGATGCGGAACAAACTGCCGGGGCGACGGTGATAATGCAGAATCAGAAAACGGGCGAGTTTCATTGCGGCGTGTTGGAGATTGATAATCTGACGGGGATTTTTTATTTGAACGATTCTGCAGTCAAAGACGATTTTCCGTATTTGCTGGACGATTTTAAATATTTCGGGAAAGTTGTCGGTTACTGCCCGCTGGAAAAGGACAGCGGCGTGCGGATTTTCTTTCGCCCTTTCTAGGAAATTTGGTTTTAGGCGAACGAAGCGAAGCCCGCGCGTCCGGCAAGGGCGCAAAGGAATTTGGGATTTAGGATTTGGGATTTGGGATTTGAACTTTAGCTGACGGCAAATCCGCAATCCGCATTCCCAAATCCCAAATCAAAACGCGCGGGCTTCCGCCTTTAAAACCGAAAGTGTCTGTAAAACCAAAAGCTCCGTATCGCGCGATACGGAGCTTTCGTTTGAGAAGACCGGAGTCTTTTAGGATTTGTTGAAAAATAAAAGGCGCAAAGTTAACGAAATCGCACCTACCTGAAACGGCAAAACTTTTTCGTGACCTTCTTCACCATAGCTTACGAGGTTAGCTGCCGGGCTAGGAAAGAAGAAGTTTCCCGCGTCAATCAACCATGAAATGACGCTACGCCCCTGTTTCACCTTTTGGAGTTAGTAAAACGTGTTTGGTTCCCCCGCGCTACTTCTTCCGAAGTAACTTCAGCGACAACTTTTCAACGAGAAAAATATAACATTTTTATATCGCCCGCGCAAGCAAAAATTAAAAAAGATGATAGAGCATAAAATAAACCAGCACGCCGCTGACGGAAACGTAGAGCCAAATCGGATAAGCGAATCTCACAATCGATTTGTGACGCGCGTATTGCCCGGTCACGGCGAAAAACATCGCCCTTAAAACCAGCGGCAGAACGACCAGCGACAAACCGATGTGGCTGAATAAAATGAGCAGGTAAAGGTAACGAACGGAGCCGGTTCCGGCGAAACGGTTGGCGGGATTGGAGACGTGATAAGTGATGTAGAAAACCAGAAACAAGCCGCCGAGCAGAAAAGCCGCCGTCATCACCTTGCGGTGCAGCTCAGTTTTATTTCGCCGAATCAGAAACCAGCCGAAAATTAAAAGAATCGAGGTCAGCGTGTTGACCACGCCGATGGCGTGCGAGAGATTTTTCGTCCACGCGCCCAAATCCAGTTTGTTCGGAAACGAAAGCAGAATCGCCACGACGAGCGGGACGACGACCGACAGAATGTTTATCGTCAGCAGCGATTTTTTTTCTTCGCGGGCGGCAGCGGCGGTGTTTATCATTACTTTTTAGAGATTTATTTGAAGAATCCGAGCAGTAGAATCAGCACAATCCAAAGCCCGTCCATAAGATGCCAATACCAGCCGACGACCGTCGCGGCTGTTTTGCGCCGCAGCAATTCTTCTTCCGAATTCGTTTCGTGCCACGCTCGCAGAACGATGTAGCCGAGCGCGCAGATTCCGCCCAGAACGTGTAGAGCGTGGACGGCGGTCAGGATGTAGAAAAATCCCGCATACGGGTTGCTCTGCATATAAACGCCGGCGCGGGCGAGCTGAAACCACAGAAGAATCTGCGATGAGATAAATATTCCCCCTAAAACGGTGGTCGCCAGAAGCCATTTTTTCGCTGTAGTTTGCCGGTTATTGTTTAAATTTTTCTGAGCCGTTCTGTAACAGATGCTGCTGGCGATTATCAGAGCCGTGCTGAGCCAAACCTGAACGGGCAGCGCGAAAGGTCTCCATTCGAGGTCTTGATTGGTCGAAAGAACGATATACGCGCCGATTAAGCCGCCGAAGGTCATCACGACCACGAGCAGCGTAAACCACATCGCGACACGCATCTTTTCCGGTCGGAATTCCTGTATTTCTTCGTAATTGCGGTCTTTGTTTCGATTATCGCCGCCGTCGCCTCCGTTTCCGCCGCCTCCACCGCCGCCGCCGCCGCGCCTGCGCCCGCCGTTTCCCGGGCTTCCGCCGCCGCTTATGCCGGAGCGCTTTCGCTTCTTTTCCGGCTCGACGTCCGTGGTGGTTTCGGCTGTTCCGACTTCTAAACTCATAAAACCAAATAGTTTATTTTAGATTTTAGATTGATGATTTTAGATTGGATAAGGAAGTTGTTTTTTAATTTATTGTATTCGGCTGCAAACCGAATTCCGATTCAAATCTAAAATCTAAAATCTAAAATCTAAAATTCCTAATTCCCTTCCGGCTAATGGTTGAACACCATCAGGGCGAAAATCAAAGGCAGATATAAAACCGAGACGAGCAATAGTTTTCTCGCCTGCGGGATTGATTTAGCGCGCGCCGCCTGAATCGAAGAAAACAAAAACCATCCGCCCAGAATCACCGCGCCGATTAAATAAACCAAGCCAGCCAGCCCGATAAAATACGGCGCGAGGCTGACCGGCAAAAGCAGAACCGTGAACAAAACGATTTGCCGCGCCGTGATTTTCCCTTCCGGCTCGACGACCGGAAGCATCAGGATTCCGGCTTTTTTGTATTGCTCGCGATACATCCAGGCGATAGCCAGAAAATGCGGAAACTGCCACAGAAAAAGCATCGCGAACAGAATCCACGCGCCGAGCGTGATTTGGTCGGCGGCTGAAGTCCATCCCATCAAAGGCGGCAGCGCGCCCGGCAGCGCGCCGATTGCGGTCGAAGCCGACGTGCGCGTTTTCAAAGGCGTGTACAGCAAAACGTAGCCGACGATGACGATTAAGCCGAGAATCGCCGTTAAAAGATTGACCAGAAAAAACAGGTAAATTTCCGCGCCGAGACAAAGCAGGATGCCGAAAACGAGGGCTTCAGCGCCGTTCACCTTGCCCGAAGGCAGCGGTCGCCGCGCGGTTCTTTCCATCAGAGCGTCGATGTTTCTTTCGATAAACTGGTTGAGCGTCGCGACGCCGAACGCCAGCAGCGTGATGCCGAGCATCGAATTAAGGAACAAAAGCCAGTCGAAGCCCGCGTCCGAGCCCAGATAAAATCCGGCGGCGGCGGTCAAAACCAGCATAAACGCGATGCGCGGCTTGGTCAGCTCGAAATAAGCCGCCGCTTTCTCGCGCGCGTTCACGGTTACAGCCGTAACGGGCTTGGCTTCCTGAATTTCGGTTGCAATATTTTCCATTTCTAAAATTTAAGCGACTTTTTCCAAAACGGTTTTGACGTTTTTGGCAAATTTTACGGGCAGAAACCATTCCTGCGGGTAAAAAATCGCATCGCCGTTTTTATCAGTTACTCTGGCTTTGGAAAGCTGCGGATAAAATTCTACTTTATACAATTTTAAAGGAATAAGCTCTTTATTTTCCCTGGTTACACAAACCGCCCAGGCAATTTCCCGCTTCCAGCCCTTTCCGGCGGCGGCTATTTCAAGCTCGTCAAGATTATACTCGTCGCGCAAGGCTTTATCAGAATTTTTGCCTTTTGTTTTCATAATCTTTTCTTTCTTTCGCCGTCAATTCCCTGGCGCTGATAATACGGGTTCGGCTTTCGCGCTCGGCAAAACTCACAAACAAATAGCGGTGCTTATCCGACATACCGATTATAATAAATCTTCGCTCTCGAAACGAATGTTCCGGGTCTTTGAAAATAATAAAGAACGGGTCGTCGAAAACGGCGGCGGCTTCCTCAAAGGCAACCGTGTGTTTTTTGAAGTTCTCCTCTGCCTTCTCTTTGTCCCATTCAAAATCATTATAAATTACATCGGTCTCGTGTTTACGCTTCACCTTTAATTTTCAGAATAACCCCGCCTTTGCAATTCTCCAAACTGCAACGCGCAAACAAAACTTCTTTTTCACAAAAGAGAAACTAATTTTTTGCGGGATGACAATAAAACCCGCATAAGCTATGATTTTTTTAGACTATCAAGCGCAAAATTCGTCTTACTTATCAGAGAATTTAATACAATTTGCGTTTTGCGCTTTTTAAGTTCTGCCGTTCGCATTTTATGTCCGCTTTAGAAGAAACTGTCGTTAAGGAAGCGCCGCCGAAAACGGCTTCCGTCGCCGCAGCAGCCGGAAAAGCTAAATCGAAGTCGCAGCCGATTGTAAATCGTTTTCTGGATTTTTTAAGCTCGGTTCGCTTCGGCGTCATTTTGCTGTGCGTGCTGGTTTTCCTGTCATTTCTCGGGATGATAATCATCCAGCAGAACGTGCAGGGTTTCGAGACGTATTTCGCCTCGCTGACGCCGGCGGAAAAATGGCTGTTCGGCAATCTCGGCTTGTTCGATATTTATTACAGCTGGTATTTCTATTTTCTGCTTTCGACTCTTTCCTTAAATATCATTCTCGCTTCGATTGACCATTTTCCGGGCGCGTGGAAATATATCAGCTCGCCGAAAACCGAAGCGACGCGCGCGTGGCTGCTGCATCAGAAATACAACGCCGCAATCTCGATGCGCGGCGAATCGCCGCGGGCGGTCGCCGAAAAAATCAGCGAGGTTTTTCGCGGTCAGCGCCTCAAGACGCGCATTACGGAAAAAAACAACCGGATTTACGTTTTCGGCGAGAGCGGAAAATGGAACCGGCTGGGCGCGTATATCGTTCACGTCGCGCTTTTGACTTTGTTTCTCGGACATCTGGTCGCGCTCAGAACC
>JALZHR010000468.1 GCA_030860665.1 Acidobacteriota bacterium | reverse complement strand
GTCCCAGCCCGCCTGCTCGTCCTC
Source organism: Acidobacteriota bacterium (assembly GCA_030860665.1). GTDB lineage: Bacteria > Acidobacteriota > Blastocatellia > Pyrinomonadales > Pyrinomonadaceae > JALZHR01. Next base: position 5,547 of record JALZHR010000468.1, on the reverse strand, counting down.
GCCGACAAATTTCCAGAGAGCGAAATCCTGCGCGTTTTCCTTGTCGTATTTGTCCGTATCGACGCGCCCGCCGCCGCCGACAATGTTGCCCGAAAAGTTGATTTTCGAGAGCTTGCCGTATTCGGGAAACGCCGAGATGCGGTAATAAATCGAGCCGCCCGCCTCGTAGGCTTTGCCGTTATCGAGCAGCTTTTGGATAATCTCAATCATCTCCGCGATGTGATGCGTGGCGCGCGGCACGACTTCCGGTCGCTGCAAGCCGAGCGCGTCGGCGTCCTCAAAAAAGGCTTCGATGTATGGCTGTACGAATTCGTCAATCGTCTTTCCGGCTTTTTTCGATTCGTTGATAATGCGGTCGTCGACGTCCGTCAGGTTCATCACGTGCGTCAGATTATAACCTTTGTATTTCAGGTAGCGGCGCAGAACGTCGCCGAACGTGAACGAGCGAAAATTGCCGATGTGCGCGAAGTTCCAGACGGTCGGTCCGCAGATATACATTCGCACTTCGTTGTCGTTTAAGGGCTGAAATTCTTCGATTTGTCCCGATAAGTTGTTATGAAATCTAAGCATCTTATTAATGAATTGTATTGTTCGGCTGCTGGAATTCGACTGTTATATAGCCGGTCACGTTATAAGTTTTATCTTTTATTTTAGCGGGGTGGAACTTCCAGTTTTTAGCTGTAGTTACAGCCGCCTGCTGTAGCAAAGGATGACCCGAAACGGCTTTGGAGAAAATGACCTCGCCATTCCGGTTAATTATGACATATACCTTGACACTACTATTACACGCCCGAACTGCGCGGGCGGCGGGCGGACAGCCGCTTTCGGTTTTTTTGACGAGGCTGTCGCTGATTTCCTCGGGCGACTTTTTCAGAATGGTGTCTGCCGGCGCTTCTACAAATTCGACTTCTTCAATCCGGATGCCGGGATCATAGGGCGGCGTTTGGCTGCAGGGCAGGGGCTTGATAAATAATTCGACCGTCTGAACTCCTAAGTAGCCATACGCGCCAATTATAAATTTGCTGTTGAAATGTCCCTCGCCTAGTTTCAGAGCCTTTCTTATCTCAGCCACAATCTCCGGGATTTCGTTAATCCGCGATTTTTTCCCGCCGTAAACGTGAATTATTCCGCGCGCCTTTTCCGATTCGTTGACGGCTTCCTCAAATTTTTTTAAACGCGCGGCGGCGTCGGCGGCGTTTGTAAAAGTGAACTCGTCGAATTTATCCGAAAAAGGCTGCTGGCAGTCGCCTGCCTGCCACTGCGCGCGAGCGCTCTGCACGCTGCTGGCGGCGACGACTAAGTTGAAAAGCAAAAAAAGAAAAAAAGGTAAGCGTAGTTTCATAAAATCGACCTTCGGGTTTACTAATTAAACTCTAAGATGTCGGACTTGTCCAAAACGGTTTGTCCGCGCACGGTATTATTAATCGGAATTTACTGAATTTAAAAGGGAATTTACGAGGCGGCGTGAATTAGGGACGACAGGATTCTTTCGGCGCGACGCCGAGCTGGCTGAGCAGGTCTCTGAAAGTTTTCGTCCGAACCGGAAACATAGACGAATGATAACATTAATTTACGAAATTATAAACAATAATCCGGCTGTGCGCGATTTTTCGACCGCAGACGGTCTTAGGATAAAAAAGCGACTGGCAGGCGGCTTTCCGCGCCGGAAGTATTAATAAAGGATGACCGCCCGGAACGCGCGCGGAAATTACTTTTCCTTCCTCGCCGATAATTACGCTGACCGGAACTTGCCCGCTTATTTTCAGAGTTTTGGCTAATCGGTGAAACGCCGGTTTTATCAAGCTAACCGGACAGCCGTTGTTTGACCATTCACACTCGCCGGAAATCTTCGGCATAGCTCTGCCGAATTTCTCGATTTGGCTTTGTCTGGTCTTTTCTTCGCATTCGGCAATAAACTTTTGCTGCTCGTCGAGTCGTTCAAAATATTCACGGACTTCCGCTTTATATTTTCCGGAGCAGGCGAAATTCTCCCTTTTCTGAGCGGAAACGCCGAGCGCCGCGATTAGAATAATCAGAAATGCTTTCGGCAATCTCATCGTGATTTAGACAAATTTTCTGCGAAAAAGTTCCCGCGCATCCTGCGGCGTGGGCACAGATAAATTTTCGCAGTCTAATTTTTTGAGGAAAATTATTGATTCTGCTGCTGTAGCGGCGGCGCGGCGTCAATCAGCCAGACGTTGGCGTCTACCTGTAGATAACGGAAGAAAATCATTTTATTGTCGGGCGAGATGTTCGCCTGCTGCAATTCGTAAGCGAAAGGCTTGTAAAGCTCAGTTACTTTTCGCGTCAGCGTGTCGCACAGAAAAATCGCGTTGCGGTCGGTGTAGATGAAATGGCGGTTGTCGTTAAGCCAGAACGGGCTGGTTCCGGATTCGGTCATTTTTTCGTGAACGCCGGTTTCCAGGTTGAAAACGCCGATGCCGCGCTCGTCGCCGTCCGCCTCGAAATAAACCAGCAGCAGTTTTTTGCCGTCCGCCGACCAGTCGCGCACGGAAAAAGATTTATTTCCGGCGACTGGCGGCAGCGGCTGCGGCGGCTGCTCGTTCCACGCTTTGGTTAAATCCAGAATCAGCGAAGACTGCGCGTTGCCTTCAATCTCGGTGAAAGCCATTCGCGCGCCGTCGGGCGAGTAAACCGGCGCGCTCGCGCCCGTTTTTTCGGTAAACGTAATCTGGCGCAAATTCGAGCCGTCCGGGTTTATCGTCCAGATTTGATATTTGCCGCTGCGGTCGGAAAAAAACGCAATCTGCGAGCCGTCGGGCGACCAGCGCGGAATCCTTTCGCGGAATTTATCGCTCATCAGGCTGCGCCAGTTGCCGCCGTTTTTGTCGAAAATCACGAGGTCTTCCTGCGTGCGGGTCGGCTGGCGGGCGACGAACGTCTCGCCGTCGGGCGAAAGGTCGGGATTGCCTATTTCCTTGTCGCCGCGCGTTATCCAGCTCGCCTCGCCCGTAGTTTTCAGCGTTTTCGGGTCGAAAGCGATTGACTGTAAATTCGATTGACTCTCGTAGCGGACGTAGCCGAGCGTGCGCCCGTCGCGCGAAAAAGTGATGTGGCGACAGTATTTGGAAGGCGTCGGGACGGATTCGGGCGCGCCCTGCGCCGCGCCGGTTTCCTCGTCAATCGCGACGCGCCAGAAGCTCATATTGCCGCTGCGGTCGCTGGCGAAATACAGATATTTTCCGTCCGGCGACCAGACCGGATTCCAGTCCGAAGCCGCGTCCGACGAGGCGACGACGACCGGCTCGCCGCCGTCAGCCGGAACGGTCGCAATCTCGCCGAGCTTGCCGTCGGCGACGAACCAAAAAGCGATGCGATGCCCGTTCGGCGACCAGTTCGGCATAATCGCGTCGCCTCCGGTTTCAATCTGCCGCTTGTCTCCGCTGCCCGCGTCTATCACCCACAGGGCGCTGTTCGGCACGGTGTGAACCGTGTGAATGGCGGCGGCTTTGTCGCTGACGACGATTTTTTTCGCGTCCGGCGACCACGACGGGTGAAAACCGACGTCGGAAATGCGGCGCGCGTTCTCGCCGGTTTCTTCCATCACGTAGATTCCGCTCGGATTTCTTTCCGAGCGAAACGCGATATATTTGCCGTCGGCGGAAAAGGCGGGCATCGTGTCGCTTTCTTTGGAATCGGGCGTCAGGTTCACCGGATTTTTTCCGCCGACTCTTTGCAGGTAGATGTTGCGGTCGCCGCTCACATCGCTGGCGAAAATGATGTTTTTCCCGTCCGGCGAAAGGCTCGGATAGCCTTCGACCCAGGGCGAATCGGTAATCTGCGCGTGCCGCGCGTTCGCCCACTCGCTCGCTTCCTTGCTCTGGGATTTGGCGTAATTTTTTACGAAAAACCAGACGCCCAAGCCGACGATTGCCGCCAAAACCAGCCCGCCCAAAATGTAAGCCGGATAACTTCTCCGCGTCTGCGCGTCGGCGTGTCTCCGCGTCCCGCTCGCCGCGCTTCGGGTCAGACTCCACGACGGCGACGAATCGATTTCGCGTTTGACGCGCTTTAAATCGGCGCGCAAATCCGAAGCCGTCTGGTAACTCAAATCGGCGTCCTTTTCCAGAGCTTTCATCAGGATGCGGTCTAATTCGGCGGAGACTTCCGGGTTCAGGGAACTGGCGAGCGGCGGCTCGATTGACAGAATCGCCTGAAAAGTCGCCTGCCGGTTTTCCTTTTTAAAAGGATTGACGCCCGTCAAAAGCTCATACAAAACGACGCCGATGCTCCACAAATCCGTGCGATGGTCGACGTTTTCGTCGCTCACCTGCTCGGGCGACATATAGGCGGGCGTGCCGATAATCACGCCCTTTGCCGTCTGCGTGAAATCCCGGAGCGTCTGCAAATCAATCTCGCTCAGCTTCGCCAGCCCGAAATCGAGAATCTTCACGTAACCGTCGGGGCGCACCATTATATTTTCCGGCTTGATGTCGCGGTGAACGATTCCGGCGCTGTGCGCGGCGGCGAGCGCGTCGCACGCCTGGATGACGATAGCGAGAATTTCTTTTAATTTTAAATGACCGCCGCCGATTACGTCGCGCAGCGTTTTGCCCTCGACACATTCGGTCGCGATGAAATTGACGCCGTCAAGGCTTCCGACGTCGTAAATGGTGACGATGTTCGGGTGATTCAGCGCGGAGACGGCGCGCGCTTCCATCTCGAAACGCCTGACCCGCTCGTCGCTCGAGCTGTATTCGGAGGGCAGGATTTTCAGCGCGACGTTGCGGCGGAGCTTGGCGTCGTAAGCCAGGTAAACTTCGCCCATTCCGCCCGCGCCGAGCATTTTTTCGATTTTATATGTGCCGATGGTTTGATTTAGAAGATGCGTGTCGAATTGAATCGCCGAATCCTGCGCGAGATTCCGGGCGGCGATGTTCATCGCCGATTTTTGCAGAAAGTTTTTTTCGCTTTCTTTCCCGGCGTCGAGCAGGCTGATGATTTCGCGCCGCAGCTCTTCGTCGCCGCCGCAGCGTTCGGACAGGAATTTCTCGCGCTCGCTTTCATCGGGAATGTCCAGCACGGCGTCGAAAAGCTCGTCGATTTGTCTCCAGCGGTCGGGATTCATAAGTCAGAACCGCCTGCGGTAGCGGGCGGTTTAGGTTGAGAGATTCAAACTCCCGGTTTCAGGTTTCAAGTTTGTCGATTCTTTTAACATTGAACTTAGAACTTTGAACTAATCCGAGTTCACCCGCCCGCTGCGGCAGGCGGTTCTGACTTAGTTCTGACTTAGTTCGCTGTAAAGCCACGCTTTCGCCTTCTGCCATTCGCGCATCACGGTTATCGGCGCGACCTGAAGAACTTCCGCCGTTTCTTCGACGCTCAAACCGCCGAAAAATTTCAGCTCGACGATTTTCGCCTTGCGCTCGTCGAACTTCGCCAGCTCGTTCAGCGCCTCGTCCAGCGACCCCGGCGCCGAGCGGATCTTCTCGTACTCCTCCGCCGACAGGTGGTACATGTCCTTGTCCAGCGGATCCCCCGGGTCGATCTTCCGCTGGATCCCGTCGATCGCCGCCATCACCATCG
>JALZHR010000464.1 GCA_030860665.1 Acidobacteriota bacterium | reverse complement strand
GTTAGCTGTTAGCTGTTAGCTGTTAGCTGTTAGCTGTTAGCTGTTAGCTGTTAGCTGTTAGCTGTTAGCTGCTGGTCGTTAGCGTTTGGCTGAAAGCTAATAGCTAATAGCTAACAGCTAAATTATTTTTTTTTAGGCAAACCGAAATTTAAAGTCCGTCGTCATAGGGAGAGTTTTTTGTCTCTCCCTAATTTTATTTTGGAGACAATATGAAAAAACAATTTCTTTTGACGCTTTCCATTCTTTTATTCTTTATTTTCGCAGTTTCGGTTCAACAGGCGCAGGCGCAGGAAGATGACGTGCAGGGACGCTACGGCACGGGACGGCTGACCAATCTGACGCGCGATTTAATTCGCCAGACGGTGGATTTGGTCGACCGTACGAGCGAGGATTTAAAACGCAATCCGACAAACACGCGCGCCGACATCGAGAACGCTTTTCTAGCCTCGCAGGTCGACGCCGTCGCGCACGTTTTTGACGATATGGTCAGAGGCGGTCGCCGCGCGGCGGAGCTGCGCGACGGCATCTCGATTCTGTCTGATTTGACGCGCCGCGCGCCTGCTTTCGGAGCAAACGGCGCTTTATGGCGCGACGTGCAGCGCACGGTCGGCGACATCCAGCGCGAGCTTGGCGTCACGGGCGGCGGCGGAAATCCGAATCCGAATCCGACGCCGGAGCCGCCGGTTATCGGCAGAGTCTTCTGGCGCGGCAAGGTCGATATCGAAACGCAGCTTTACATTAAAGGCGGAAATCTCGAAACGCGCGTGACGGCGGGACCGAACTGGGGCGGCGAAAGCTCCAGCTTTACTTCGCCTTTGCCTTCGCGCCCGGTTTCGGTCGGCGTTTATAAAAAGAAAGGACGCGGAAACGTTCGCGTTTTGCAGCAGCCGAGCAAAGCCAACGATTTCACGGCGGTCATCCAGATTACCGACCCGGACAGCGGCTGGAAGGAATACGAGATGGAAATCGTCTGGCGGTAAGAGGTAACGGAAAACGGAAAACGGAAAATGAAAGAGCTGTATCTTAATTTTCCGTTTTCCGTTTTCCGTTTTCCGTTAATTTACCAATCGTATTGGTCAGCGAGCGGAAAATATCGAGACCGTCGTTCGAGCCGAGCATTTCTTCGCAGGCGCGCTCCGGGTGCGGCATCATTCCCAGCACGTTCCGGTCGAGATTGCAGATTCCGGCGATGTTCGAGCGCGCGCCGTTCGGGTTGGCTTCGTCCGTGATTTCGCCGGATTCGTCGCAATAGCGAAAAATGATTTGATTATTTTCTTCGAGCGCGCTGAAGGTGGCGTCGTCGCAGACGTAATTGCCCTCGCCGTGCGCAATCGGAATCGAAAGCACCTCGCCCGCTTCCAGCTCGCCGGTAAACGGCGTGTTTTGATTCTCGACCTTGATGTTGACGTGCTTGCAGATATAGTGCAGATTCCGGTTGCGAATCAACGCGCCGGGCAATAAGCCCGCCTCGCACAAAATCTGAAAGCCGTTGCAGATGCCGAAAACGAATTTTCCCTCCGCCGCGAAATCCTTAACCGCGTTCATCACGGGCGAAAATCGCGCCAGCGCGCCGGCGCGCAGATAGTCGCCGTAGGAAAATCCGCCGGGCACGATAACGGCGTCGTAACCGCTCAAATCGGTTTGCTTGTGCCAGATAAAATCGACCGGCTGCCCGACGTGCTTCGAGATAACGTGATAAGCGTCGTGGTCGCAGTTTGAGCCGGGAAAAACAATAACTCCGAATTTCATATTTTTAGCTGTCAGCGGTTAGCCGTTAGCGGTTAGCCGTTAGCTGATTTATTTCCGGCTAACGACTAATCGCTAATAGCTAATAGCTAAGAAACAATTTCCACCTTGTAATCCTCGATAACGGGATTAGCCAGAACGTCTTTCGCAATCTTGGATGCGAGTTCGCGCGCTTCGGTTTCTGAGATTTCGTCAGCGAGCTGAACTTCAAAATATTTGCCCTGCCGGATGTCTCTGACGCTTTCAAAACCGAGCAGCTCGACCGAGTGATGGATGGCTTTCCCCTGCGGGTCGAGCACGCTCGGTTTGAGCGTAACGTAAACTTTTGCTTTCATTTAAATAAAACTCCTAAAAAACTTTCGCAAATCTTGTTTCTATTTTCGTCTTGTTATATCATTTTCGCCAAGTTAGGCAAATCTATTATTAATTTTTCCCGAAAAAAAGGAGATTCAAATGCAAAATATGAACGGTAAAACTGCGCTCGGATTAGACAATAATGTGGGCGCGTTAGTTTGTTACCTCGGTAATCTGGTCTGTATGCTCGGTCTGATTTACAGCATCATCGTCATTGTTCAGGATAAAACCAACCGGCTGCCGCGCTTTCACGCCTGGCAATCGGTTCTTCTGTCCATCGCTCCTCTGACTATTCTGATAGTTTACTTTATTTTAGCTGCGATCGGCGTGGCAATCGACACGGCAATCGGCGTTCCGATTTTCTCGATTATCGCCGTGCTGCTTTATTTCGTTTTGCTGCTGGCTTTTCTGGCGATGTTCGTGTTTATGATTATCGCAGCCATCAAAGCGTTTAACGGCGAAATTTACAAAATTCCCGTCATCGGCAATATGGCGGAAAAATACGCAGGCGTCTAAAAAATTTTCAAAGAATAAAATCTAAAAATTTTCAAAGAGTAAAATAAAAGGGCGGGCTTAGACGGCTTGCCCTTTACTGTTTGCCTCGAAAACGCGCTCGAAAACCTTTTCCACGTTTCGCAGATAATGCCTGACGTCGAAAACCCTTTCGATTTCTTCCGCCGATAATTTCGCCCGGATGTCGGCGTCCTGCAAAATCAGCTCCTTATACTCGCCGCCTTCGTCCCAGACGCGCATCGCATTGCGCTGCGTGTAAGCATACGCGTCCTCGCGCGAAACGCCTTTCTGCGTCAAAGCCAGCAGAAGCTGACCGCTGAAGACCAGCCCGCGCGTCGCGTTCAGATTTTTCAGCATATTTTCGGGATAGACGACCAGCCCGTCCAAAAGGCTCGTCGTTTTCGCCAGAATGTAATCGGTCGTCGCCGACGAATCGGGCAGAACGATTCTCTCAGCCGAAGAATGCGAGATGTCGCGCTCGTGCCAGAGCGCGATGTTTTCCAGACCGACAATCGAATTGGCGCGAACGGTGCGCGCCATTCCGCAGATTCTCTCGGACAAAATCGGGTTGCGCTTGTGCGGCATCGCGCTTGAGCCTTTCTGCCCGGCTTTAAATTTTTCCTGCGCCTCGCGCACTTCCGTCCGCTGCCAGTGGCGCACCTGAAGCGCGATTTTTTCCAGCGTGGAAGCGATAATCGCCAGCGTGCAGAGATATTCGGCATAGCGGTCGCGCTGGATGACCTGCGTCGAAACGGGCGCGGGCTTTAAACCGAGCCGCGCGCAGACTCTTTCCTCGACGTCCGGCGCGAGATGCGCGAACGCGCCGACCGCGCCCGAAATCTTGCCGACGGCAATCGTTTCCTTAGCTTTTAAAAGGCGCTCGCGGTTGCGCCGCATCTCGGCAAACCACAAAGCCCACGTCAGACCGAACGAGGTCGGCTCAGCGTGAATGCCGTGCGTCCTGCCGATTTGCGGCGTCTCTTTAAACTCGAAGGCGCGGCGTTTTAAAACTTCCAGCAGCCCGTCAATCTTCTGCAATAAAATCGCGCACGAATCGCGCAGCAATAAAGCGTTTGCCGTATCGACGACGTCGCTCGACGTCAAGCCGTAATGCACGAAACGCGCCGCTTCGCCGATGTTTTCCGCCAGGTTCGTCGTAAAAGCGATGACGTCGTGGTCGGTCGTTTTTTCGATTTCGTTGATGCGCTCGACGGTAAACGCGGCTTTGGCTTTGATTTCCGCCAGAGCATCGCGGGGAATCGTGCCGTCTTCGGCGTGAACTTCGCAAACGGCGATTTCCACGTCGAGCCATTTCTGAAACTTATTCTGCTGCGACCAGAGAGCGCCCATTTCGGGCAGCGTGTAGCGTTCAATCATAAAAGAATGATTTTAGCAGAAGCCGCCGCCGGAGCAAGCGGGCAGAGATTTTAAAGATTTTCCGCGACGGGCGCGATATTTTTTTTGCGCGCCGAAAGTGATTCATTTTCAGACACTTCTCGCGCCCCGGATAAAACCCGTCTTATCAACTCCGCAAATTTCATTTAATTTTATTTGGCACAAACATTGCACTGTACAGCGTAACTAATTTTTTTTGTCCGCGTTTAATACAATTCTTGTAATCCGGACATACATTTAGGACGTAAAAAATCAAACAGGAGACGTAAATATGGAGCAATCAACATCAGGACAAAATCGCCACGTGGGAGGACTTTTTAACGATCGCGAAAGCGCGGAGCGCGCTTATTCATCAATCAGCAGCCGCGGCTACTCGAATGACGACGTTAACTTATTAATGTCGGACGAAACGCGCAACAGACATTTCGGCGAAGGCACGGCGGACACCGAGCTCGGCTCGAAGGCGCTGGAAGGCGCGGGCGTCGGCTCGGCGATCGGCGGAACGCTCGGCGCAATCATCGGCGGCATCGCCGCCATCGGAACCAACGTTCTGCTTCCGGGTTTGGGCTTGGTCGTTGCCGGACCGCTCGCCGCGGCGCTGGCGGGCGCGGGCGCGGGCGGCTTGACCGGCGGATTGGTCGGCGCGCTGGTCGGCTCGGGCATTCCGGAAGAGCACGCCGCCGAATATGAATCTGGAATCAAAAACGGCGGCATCTATATGGGCGTCAACGCGCGCAACGACGAAGACGCGCAGTATTTCC
>JALZHR010000443.1 GCA_030860665.1 Acidobacteriota bacterium | reverse complement strand
CTTTGCGCCTTTGCGGGAGAAATTACGGCTATACTACCGGAATTTTCAGAGATAAGATTTCCCGCAAAGCCGCAAAGCGCGCGAAGGCAAAGTTTGAGATGTTTCGCTAAAACCTCTTCTATATAATTAAAGGTATATAATTTGCTTTAACTTTCGTTTATGTGTGGTTTTGTAATGAAACGAAACACAATTTTTATTATAAAAAGGAGAAAAGTAAAATGTCACTTCCGAACAATGACGAAGTCGAAGGCAAATTCGACCAGGCGAAAGGTAAAGTTAAAGGGACGGTCGGCAATCTGATCGGCGACAAGCAGATGGAAGTCGAGGGCGAAGCCGACGAAACGAAAGGCGAAACGCAGGAAACGTGGGGAAAATTCAAACACGGCGTGGGCGACGCGGTTGATGCCGTCGGCGATGCGATAAGCGACGCCGGCAAGAGAGCCAATCGCTAATCCGAAGCGGACAAACAAGCGAGAGCGAAAGATTTCAGTTTTATCAAATTGCAATCTTTCGCTTTTTTATTTTAAACTCACGACATTAAATTCGGAAGACGAAAATTTCACCACAAAGACACGAAGGACACAAAGAAGGATTAACCGAAGATTTTCTCAGGTAGAAAATAAATTTGAAATCTCAGATTTGAAATAACGAAAACGCGGTTTTCGTTTGCCGGTCGCAGGTTTCGTTTTCTTTGTGTCCTTCGTGTCTTTGTGGTGAAATAACTGTTTAAATTTAACGCTTTATGAAGGGCAATCTGTTCATTATCACGTCGCCTTCCGGCGGCGGAAAAGGCACTTTAATCCGTGAAGTGTTGCGAACTGTGACGAAAGTCGGTTATTCTGTATCTTTTACGACGCGCGGTCAGCGGGTCGGAGAGGAACACGGCAAGCATTATTATTTCGTCAGCCGTGAGGAATTTGAAAAAAGGGCAGCCGAAGGCGAGTTTCTGGAATGGGCGAACGTTCACGGAAATCTTTACGGAACATCGCGGGCGCAGGTCGAGAGCGAATTGAATCTGGGGCGCGACATCATTCTGGAAATCGACGTGCAGGGCGCGGAAAACGTGAAAAAAGTTGCGCCCGAAGCCATCGGAGTTTTTATTCTGCCGCCTTCTTTTGAAGTTTTGCGCGAGCGTCTGACGGCGCGGCAGACCGAATCCGAAGCGGATTTGCGCGTTCGCCTGCAAAACTCGAAAACGGAAGTCGGACGCTGGCGCGAGTTCGATTACGTCATCATCAACGACGAGATAAATCGCGCCTCGCAGGATTTGGCGGCGGTCTTTTTAGCCGAGCGCCTGAAACGCGGCAGGCAGGCGGAAAATATTGAAAAGATTATTAAAACTTTTGAAAATTTGTAGATAAAAATAAGGAATTATGGCAGAAAATTTAGATAACAACGAAGAAAATATCGAAACGGAAGACACGGCGGCGGGCGAACAGCAGCAGCAGCAGCAGCAGGAAGCCAAGCCGATACCGGAAATCGACTCGAAATATCGCCTGATTTTGCTGGCGGCGCAGCGCAGCAAACAATTGCAGAAAGGCGCGGCTCCGCGCGTCAGCGCCGACCCGCGCAAAATCAAGCCGACCCGCATCGCGCTCGAAGAATTCAAGCAGAAAAAAGTCAACTTTGAAATTATCGACGAAGAAAAATAATCGAGGGAAATTAGGGAAATAGGAAATTAAGGAAATTAGGGAAAGAGGGAAGTAAGAAACTTTCTTATCCCGTAATTTCCTTAATTTCCCTAATTTCCTATTTCCTTAATTTCCCTAATTTCCTAACTTCCTACTCCACGTTCTGCACCTGTTCCCGAATCCGCTCGATTTCGCTTTTTATCGCCAGACCGTTTTCTTTGACGGTCAGATTATTCGTCTTCGATAAAATCGTGTTCGCCTCGCGGTTAAGCTCCTGCGTCAGAAAATCCAGCCGTTTGCCGACGTCTTTTTCCTCGTTCAGAATGGCGCGAAATTGCTCGATGTGGCTTTTCAGCCGCGCGATTTCTTCGGAAATATCGCTGCGGTCGGAAAGATATGCGATTTCCTGCGCCAGCCGCGACTGGTCTAGCTCGATTTGCGCGCCGGTTTTCGACAGCAATTCGCCGATGCGTTTGGTCAGGCGCTGGCGATATTCTTCGGCGACGTTCGCCGCTTCCTTTTCGATGGCGGGCAGGCGGTTTTCAATCTCGCCGAGCAGCGAGTTCAAATCGCCTCTGAGCGAATCGCCCTCGCTGCCGCGCATCGCTTCCAGCTCGTCGAGCGCGATGGAAAAAGCCTTTTCGACACCGCTCGTGAATTCCTCGCTCAAATCGTCTTTTTTCGGCTGCAAAACGTTCGGCAGCCGAGCGACGAAATTCAAATCCGGCTCGCCCGAAAGCTGAAATTCTTCCTGCAAATCCTTTAAAGCCGCGAGATAACCAGCAATCAGCGGGCGGTTCAGCTCGTAATTGATTTCGCTCGTCCGCTCGTAGGTCAGATTCACGTCCACGCGCCCGCGCGCCAGCCGGTTGGAGATAAGTTTTTTGAGCGTTCCTTCGAGCGACTGCAGTTCCTGCGACAGGCGCAGGTGAACGTCCAGAAAGCGATTGTTAACGGTTTTCAGCTCGACGGACACCGAGAAATTTTCGCCCGTAAAAGAGCCGCGTCCGAATCCGGTCATTGATTTCATAATTATCTTTAGCTGTCAGCTATTAGCTGTTAGCTTTTAGCTTTTAGTCGTCAGTTCTTCAAAATCTTCTTCTTCGGCGAATTGCAGTTCATACAAACGGCGATAAGTTCCGGCTTTTGCCAGCAGTTCCGCGTGCGTGCCGGTTTCGATGATGCGCCCGCGTTCCATCACGACGATTTTATCGGCGCGGCGGACGGTCGAAAGGCGATGCGCGATGACGATCGAGGTGCGGTTTTGCATCAGGTTCGCCAGCGCTTTCTGCACGAGCCGCTCGCTTTCGGCGTCGAGCGCCGAGGTCGCTTCGTCCAGAATCAAAACCGGCGCATCGACCAGAACGGCGCGCGCAATCGCGATTCGCTGTCTTTGCCCGCCGGAAAGAAAAATTCCGCGCTCGCCGACAATCGTCTCGTAGCCGTTCGGCAGTTCCTCGATAAAATCGTGCGCGAAGGCGATGCGGGCGGCTTCCGCGACTTCGGCGTCGGTCGCTTCCGGCTTGCCGTAGGCGATATTGTATCGAATCGTGTCGTTAAAAAGAACGGTTTCCTGCGTCACCAGCGCGATTTGTTTTTTGAGCGAATCGAGCCGCGCGTCGCGCAAATCCGTTTCGTCCCACAAGACGGCGCCTTCGGTCGGGTCGTAAAGCCGCTGAATCAATTTTATCAGGCTCGATTTTCCGCCGCCGCTTTCGCCGACGAGCGCGACCATCTCGCCTTTCGGAATCGAAAGATTGATGTTGCGCAAAATCGGTTTATTGTCGGTTTGATAATTAAAGGAAACGCCTCTGAGCTCGATTTTGTTTTGCAGCGGCGGCAGCTCGGCGGCGTTCGCCTTTTCCGGCAGCGAATCGTTTTCGTCCATCACGTCCCAGATGTCGCGCGTCGCGGCAAAGGCTTTATTTAATTCATTATGCAGGCGCGAGATTTTTCGCATCGGGTCGTAGCTGCGGAGCAGGAAAAACAGAAACGTGAAAAACTGCGAGGCTTCCATTCTGCCTAAGTTTATCTCGCGCAAGCCGAAAAACATCAAGACGCTGATGGCGACGGTGCCGATAATCGAAATCGTCGGCGGCGAAAAAGCCGAGATTTTCCCGGCGCGAAAATTGGCGCGCGCAATCATCCGCGCCACGCGCGTAAATCTTTCGCGCTCGCGGTTTTCGGCGCGATACGCTTTGACGATTGAATGATTCGAGATTGATTCCTGCGCCGTGTCGGTCAGAAGCTTGTTGCCCTCGAAAGATTCGACCGACAGGCGGCGCAGCGTTTTGGAAAATTTTGCAGTGATAAAGGCAATCAGCGGCGCGACGACCAGAGCGCCGAGCATCAAACGCCAGTTCAGATAAAACGCGGCGGAGAGAAAAAAGACGAGCGCCACGCCCTCGCGCAGAACGTCGCGCAGGTGAGCCGAAACCGCCAGTTCAATCGCCGTCGCGCTGACGACCAGCCGCGAGACGAGAAAATTCGTCCGGTGACGCTCGAAAAAAGCCGCCGACTGCCGCAAAAGATGCTCGTATAAATCCTGCCGCATCCGCAAAACGGCTGACTGCCCGATTTTCGACATCAGGTAAACGCTGAAATATTCGGCAACGCCGCCCAACAGCGTAAAGCCGACGAGCAAGCCGGAAATCGTCAGCCACGCCGCAAACCAGTCGTCCGCCGGAATCAGGCTTTGCAGGTTGAAAAGCGTCTCGGTTCGCTGCGCCGTATTCGCGCCGAAAGCCTGGTCGAAAATCGGCACGACCAGCGCGCCGGTCGCCGTCTCGAAAACGGCGACCAGAATCATCGCCGCAAAAGCCAGCGCAAACGTCAGCCAGTGCGGGCGCAGATATTTTAATAAACGTCGGAAATCCTGCATCTATTCGGTGCGAAAAACTAAATTATTCACGTTAGACCGCGCAGATGCAAGTAACTAACGCAAAATGCAAAACGCAAAATGCAAAATGGAAGAACGGATTTAATTCTAAATCCTAAATTCTAAATCCTGATATTTTGCATTTTGCGTTTTGCATTTTGCACTTAATCCGTCGTGTTCGGCGTGTGGAAAACGAAAAGGACGTAAGCGAGCCAGACGTCCGGGTTCGGAGATTTGCGCGAGCGAAAGCTGTTCGGCACGCGTATATAATTGATGTGCGCCGTTCCGCGCCCGGTGACGGCTCGGTTAAAGATTAGCGCGGTTGACGTCGAGGTGCTGAAGCCCGCAACGTTGCCGTCCATCGTAAAAGGAACATCTATGAAAACGTCGTTCCGGTTCGGCGTAAATTTCGGCAGCGAGTGGGCGGGAAAGTTGAAATTAAAAGTAGTTCCGGTCGAATGATTATCGCTTCGGTAAAAAATGCTGCTCCAGGAAAGCCCGTTATTCTGGACGTTGCCGCGAGCCGAGCTGCGCGGCGTATAAGTCAGCGTGAAAGGCTCGACGGTCGTGCCCGCGCGCTTGATGACCGGCGCGATTATCTGGGAATCGGGCGCTTGCAGGTTCGAGAAGAAACGGTCGCCGCCGATAGTCCACGTGGCGCTGGTCGAATTCGGCGGAAACGCGCCCGTGATATTAAAAGTGCCGTTCGTAATGTCAGCCGCCGTCGTCTGCGCGCGGACGAAAGAGACGAGAGAGAATAAAACTAATGCGGAAAAAAGAACTGTTTTAAATGTTTTCATCTGGAAAACTCCTTTCGCCTGCCGTCGGAAAAACCAGCCTTATCGTTCGGCAAAGTCAATCTGTTTCTGCGGCGGCGGCGGCGGCACAGTGTCGAAAGTGAAATTTACCGAACCCAGATATATTTTCGCGTTAGGTAAAAACCTGAAAGCCATAACCCTTGCCGCCGGATAACGATAGTAAGTCAAAGTCGCCGTTCCGTGCCCGCTGACGCTTCGCGGATGCTGAGGCGGAACCGCCTGCGTATAACTGGAGAAATACGTGATGTTGCCCTGCATAAAGAATCGAACCGTAACCGATGCGCTTGACGTGTTCGGCGCGAATTTTGGAATCGTGTGTTCGGGAAAGCTTAAAGTCAACCGCGTGCTGTCTTGCGGGAGATGGTAGTTGGCGTAAAAAGTGTTACTGTTGCCGTTGCCGTTGACCGACACGCTGCCGCGCGCATGTTCCGTCGCCGCGTAAGACAGCGTAAAAGGCTGGATGGTAAAACCGGCGCGGCTAAATTTCGGCGTGAAGCCGCCGACCCTGACGTCGTAGGTGTTTGTTTTTGAATAATATAAATTGCCCCAGATTTCCCACGTCATACCGGATTTCCACAACTCGCCGTCCGGGTAAGCTTCCGGCAAAGCGTAGTAATGCCCGCTTCCCTGAAGAATCGGGGTTTGCACTTGCGCTTCGGCAGTTGCGCCGAAGCAGAAAAAGGCGAATGCGAAAAAAAGAACCGTTTTAAGTGGCTTCGGCATCGGAAATCTCCTTTCGGCTGGGGCTGGAATCTTCACCTAATATAATTTAAACACGCCGAAATTACAATTATTTTGTATTTCACCGGCGGCGGGTGAATTTTGCTAGGAATAAAAATTCAACTCGTAGTAAAATCGACGGAGACATCTCCCGTGCGCTTATAAATTAGCAACTAAATATTAATATACGAGCATCTTTCTTTTCGGACAAATCTCTTTCGGAGAAAAAAAATTGATGAAAAATCCAAAACTGTTGAATATCGTTCTGATACTTTTGTTTTTATTTTCTTTGACCGTCGCCAGTGTCGTGGCGCAGGTGGACGTGCCGCGCCAGACGACGGCGATTACCTACCCTGAAGACGAAACCGTGACGGTGCAGTTTCGCGGTACGACGCGTTTTCCGCGGATGAAGGGCGAAGCGCGCCTGAAGCGCACGCGCCGCAACGGGACGGAAATCGAGCTTTCGGTCTCGAAAATGCCGCGCCCGTTCGAGCTGGGCGCGGGCTACGCGACGTATGTTTTGTGGGCAGTCTCGCCCGACGGGCAGATTGATAATCTGGGCGAAATCAAGCGGCGCGGATTTTTTGAATTCGATTCAAAGATTTCGGTGACGACGCCGCTGCAAACCTTCGCGCTGATAATCACGGCTGAGCCGCATTTTCTCGTCCGCCGCCCGAGCCGCACGATTATGCTGGAAAATCTGACGGCGCTGTCCGAGAGCGGGCGAACGCTGGCGACCACGAAATCGGTCAATTATTTCGGCAACACGAGCGATTATTTCTCCGACGCGCGCACGCCGGAAATCGCCGAGGTCGATTATTCCAAGACGCCCTCGACCCTTTTGCAAGCCAAGCAGGCGGTCGCGCTGGCGAGATACGCCGGGGCGCAGCGCGACGCGGTCGAAGAGCTTCAGGCGGCTGAAGCGCTGATGCTGAACGCCGAAAACGCGTGGAAAGCCGGGCGACCGGAAGAATCGGTCGATTTGACGGCGCGGCAGGCAATCAGCGCGGCGGTCAAGGCGGAAGCGACCGCCCTGATTCGCAAGGAAGCGCGCGAAAAACGCAACGAGAAAACGCGCAGCGACGCCGAGATTCGGCAGGCGGAGGAAAGATACCAGCGCGCGCAGGACGAGGTTGCCGAGCTGAGAGCCGAATTGGCGCGCGAGCAGCGCCAGCGCGAGCTTTCCGAGCGCGACGCGTCCAACTACGGCGACCAAATCAAAACGCTGCGCGAGGAGAACGCCCGCCTGCGCGAGGAAGTCGGCAGGCTGCGAGCCGATAACGAGGATGCGAAAACGCGGCTGGCGCGCATCGAGGGCGAGAAAGTCGCCATCGAAAAACAGCGCGAGCAGGACGAGCGCGCCACGCGTCTGCGTGAATCGATGCCGGTTCTGATGCAGTCCTTGAAACCCTTCGGCGCGGTTCGACAGACCGAGCGCGGAATCGTGCTGACGCTGCCCGAAACCTATTTCGCCGGAATCCGCGACGCGAGCCTGGCGACGACCGCCGACGTAAAAATCGCCAACCTGGCAAACGTCCTGGCAAACAGCGCCGATTACCGCATCGTCGTCGAAGCGCACACCGACAACAAGGGAACGCCCGACGAGCTGCAAAATCTGACCCAAACCCGCGCCCAGACGGTTCTCGACCGCCTCACGGCAGGCGGCGTCGAAGCCTCCCGAATCGAAGTCAAAGGCTACGGCGCGAGCCTGCCCGTCGCCCCGAACACGACCAACCTCAACCGCGCCAAAAACCGCCGCGTCGACGTGATTCTGATTCCGAATCTCTAAGGCGAAGTTATAATTAGACAGTTAAAGCCGACCGCTGAATGGTCGGCTTTTTCCTTACTACTCAGAAATTACCGGCAAAATATTTTGCTTCCGTCAACTTTCGCCCT
This sequence comes from Acidobacteriota bacterium, assembly GCA_030860665.1. Lineage (GTDB taxonomy): Bacteria > Acidobacteriota > Blastocatellia > Pyrinomonadales > Pyrinomonadaceae > JALZHR01. The sequence goes on along the minus strand of JALZHR010000443.1, from coordinate 263 downwards.
GTGCTATGATTGCGCCGATTTACTTATTCTTATGTAAAAAAAACATCATTCATGGATAAAGAATTCAAAAATAGTGTTATTGAAGATTTAAAGAAATCAGGCTTTAGTTCTGAACTGAAAGCAATCAAAATCTTTCTTACAAGTAAATGGAATACTAGTGCTTTTGCAAATTATTTTGATGTTGACCAGCAGCAGATTACTGGAGTTGACTTACGGGCATGGAGACATCAAGAAATATCTTCTACCGCGGCTAAATATAGAAT
>JALZHR010000401.1 GCA_030860665.1 Acidobacteriota bacterium | reverse complement strand
AATGGTCGCGCATTCAGCGCGACCATTTCATTAACTTCTAACTGACCGGGGTGTCAAATTCCAGAATCGCCTGACCGCCGCCCGTACAAGCCTTAGAACAAACAGCCGCAATCTGCGCCGCCTCCGGCGGCGGATAATACCATTTCAGTTGCTGTCCCGCCGAGAGCATAACGTTTAAATCGCCTTTATTAATCGGTTTGCCCTGCGCGTCCAGCGGTACGATAAAGAGGGCGCAGTCTCCGATGTTTCTCGGATTGCCGAGTCCGAATCTGGATTGCCACGCGGTGCTGACGATGACTGTATAATTCTTTTCGCTGCCCGGACAGGTTAGCTCAATCGTTGTTTTATCCATATACGGAACACTTATATAACAATTTACCAGCCTATGCAATGAAATTTTTAGCAAAAAAAGCGCGGCATTTGCGCCGCGCAGGATAGGTATAGCATCAGGAAGGAAAGTAGGTTAGGTTTAGTTTAAACGCCCGTTATCATTAACCGGCGATATTGCTGGGGGATAATAAAACGGTCCGAAAGTTTTTAAAGTTTGCGCGTCGAACCGCTTGCGCGCGCCGCAGTCGAGACAGGCGCGATACGATTTGTTTTTGTCCGTAAACGGGCGGCTCAATTGCTTGTGCCAGCAGCCGAAAATTTTTGCCACGATTCCGATTTTGTTGCCGAAAGCATCGCTGGTGCGATTGATTATCGAGTCGGCGATATAATTTTGTTCCAAAACACCTTGCATTTTAATTTCACTCCTTGTTCTCGCTCACCCTTTGCTGCGGCGACCTGTTTTTTAGACGTTTCGCCCGCGGGTTTTTGCTGTTTATTTGATGAATTATTTCTAATAAATTTTGCCTGCCCGCGAGCGGGCGGCGAATCTTTCTGCGCCGCCCGGCGTGAAAGAAACCTGCGCTCCGCTTTTTCTAATTCCGTAACTCGCGCTAAAATCTTCCCAGAAGATTCAGGAGAAACCCGAAAAATGTTAAAAAGTATCGCTTTTTTTTTGATTTGTTTGATTACGCCGCTGTCGGCTCTGGCTTGGGACGACGTCGGGCACAAAACGACCGCCTATATCGCGTGGCAGCAGATGACGCCGCAGGCGCGCGAACGCGTCTCGAAACTGTTGCAGGAAGCGCCCGAAGATTCGGATTTGAGCGTGTTTTTTGCGGGCGACGCGCGCCCGCTCGCGCTGCGCCAGATGGAGCATTTTATGATTGCCTCGACGTGGGCTGACATCGTGCGCGACCGCGATTTCAAGGTTCGCTACGGCAAATATCACAAAAGCAACTGGCATTATGACGATACTTTCTGGCGCGGCGGCAGCGGACAGCCCGCGACGATTGTGGAAAATCCGAACGAGGAAGGCGGCAGAGCCGTCGAGAGGCTGATTGAGTTCGACAAGGTTCTGCGCGACAAATCCGCGTCCGACGCCGAAAAATCAATCGCGCTGGCGTGGATTCTGCATCTTATCGGCGACCTGCACCAGCCGCTCCACACTTCGGCGCGCATCACCGACCTCGAGCCGAAAGGCGACCAGGGCGGAAATCTCTTTTTGCTGAAGCCGAAAGAGACGCCGCGCAACCAGCAGGAAAATCTGCACTGGTTCTGGGATTCGATAATCGTCCGCAACATTCCGCGCGGCGAGACGTGCGACACGGATTTTATCCCGAAAGTCGCGGGCGCGATTATGAAAAAGCACCCCGCCTCGAAAATGACGAGCAGCTTGAATATGGGGAATTTCCAGCAGTGGCAAAAGGAGAGCTTTCAGGTTGCGATAACCGAAGTTTTTCCGGCGACGCTCGTTCGCTTTCAAACGCCGCCCGCAAATTATAAGAAAAACGCCTTTCAGACTTCGCAGCGGCAGATAGCGCTGGCGGGTTATCGAATGGGCGCGCTGCTGAACCAGATTTTCGGGCAGTAATATTAAAGGCAGACATCTCGAATGAACGCATCAAAACTGCTCGAATTTTTTCAAAACCGGCAGCCGCAAATTCTGGATTCGATTCATCGTTTCGTCGAAATCGAATCGCCTTCCTACGACCTTGAAGGCAGCCGCGCGGCGGTCGATTTTTTAATCGAAGAAGCGGAAAAAATCTCCGGCAATCTGAAAACGGAGCGCATTTTTCGCGAGGGCTGCGGCGAGCATCTAGTGATTCGCGCCTTTGAAGAAAATCAGGGCGAAAAGCCGGTTTTGCTGCTCGGTCACACCGACACGGTTCACCCGCGCGGCAGCTTTCGCCAGAACCGGACGCGCATCGAGGGCGACAAATTTTACGGCTGCGGCGTCTTCGATATGAAGGCAAACTGCATCCTGATTCTCGAAGTCCTGCGCGCTTTTACGGAATTGAATTTAAAGCCGTCGCGCCCGCTTTCGATTTTGCTTTCGTGCGACGAGGAAGTAGGCAGTCACAGCGGACGCCCGCTGGTCGAAGCGGAAGCCGCAAGCGCCGCGTTTTGTCTGGTTTGCGAGCCGTCCGCGCCGGGCGGCAAAGCGAAAACCGGGCGCAAAGGCACTGCCTGGCTCAAGGTCAAGGCGCGCGGCATTCCCGCGCACGCCGGGCTGGAGCCGGAAAAAGGCGCGTCGGCGATTCTGGAATTATCCGGGCAAATCAGGAAGCTGCACGAGCTGAACGCGCCGGAACGCGGCACGACCGTCAACGTCTGCACCATCGAAGGCGGCACGACTTCCAACGTCATTCCCGAATTTGCCGAGATGGAAGTCGACATACGTTTTACGGCGATGATCGAGGGCGAGAGAATCCTGAGCGAGATTCAGTCGCTCGAACCGTTCGACAAACGCGTCTCGCTTGCCGTCGAAGGCGGCTTGAACCGCCCGCCGCTCGAACGAACCGGCGCGATTATCAGCCTCTACGAAAAAGCGAAGAAAATCGCCGATGAGATGAATTACGAATTCGGCGAAACGCAGGTCGGCGGCGCGTCGGACGGAAATTTCGTCGCCGCGCTCGGCGTTCCCGTGCTCGACGGCTTGGGCGTCGCGGGCGACGGCGCGCATACTTTGCGCGAGCATATTCTGATTTCCGATATTCCGAAACGAGCGGCGCTGCTGGCTTCTTTAATGTTATGAAAATCGCAACCTGGAATGTAAATTCCATCAATATTCGTCTCGAACAGGTTCTGGGCTGGCTCGAAAAGCATCAGCCCGGCGCGCTCTGCCTGCAGGAGACGAAATGCACGGATGACAAATTTCCCGTCGGCGCTTTTCTCGAAGTCGGTTACAATTCGACTTTTCTCGGTCAGAAATCCTACAACGGCGTGGCGATTCTCTCGCCTTTCGAGCTTAAGGACGTGCAGATGAATTTCCCGGACGACGACGCGGACGCGCCGAAACGCCTGATTGCCGCAACCGTCAATGGCGTGCGTATCGTCAACACGTATATCCCGAACGGCACGGAGCTGTGGACGGACAAATTCACTTTCAAGCTCGATTGGCTGCAGCGGCTGCGCCGATTTTTCGACGAAACCTGCGACAAAAATTCCGATGTTCTACTGTGCGGCGATTTCAACGTCGCGCCCGATGAAAGAGACGTCTGGAACGTCGCTTTCTGGGAAGGCAAGCTGCATTTTTCAAAGCCGGAGCGCGCGGCGATTCACCACGTCAAACAATGGGGTTTTGTAGACGTTTTCCGCCAGATGAACGGCGACGAAAAAGCTTTTTCGTGGTGGAATTACCGCGAGGGCGCGTTTTTCAAAAATCAGGGCTTGCGCATCGACCACATCTGGACGAGCAAAACGCTGGCTGAAAAATGCACCGCCTGCTGGATCGACCGCAAGCCGCGCGGCGCCGAACGCCCGTCAGACCACACGCCCGTCGTGGCGGAATTCGAGATTTGAAATTGATTCGAGATTGAAGATTTCAAATTTCAAATCTCGGCTTTACACAAAAATCAGAGCAAGAGAGTTCTAAATTCTAAATTAATTCGGATAATGTTTTTCGTGATAATTTAGAATTTACAATTTAGAATTTACAATTTCCTTTTGATTTATTACTTCTTCTCTGATTTTTGTGCAAAGCGGAAATTCAGGATTTGAAATTTCAAATCCTGAATTTGAAATATGAGATTAATTAAAGCCGGAATTTTAAATTTTGCGCTTGAAACCTTAGTTTTATGAAAGCCTCTACCCAAAGCTGCGAAGTCAAAATTTTTCCCGATGTCGAAACGCTCAACGAAGCCGCCGCCGGATTAATCGCGGAAATCGCCGCGAAAGCTTTGCAGGCGGGCGATAAATTCTCGATCGCGCTGGCTGGCGGCTCGACGCCCGAAGCGCTTTATAAACTTCTCGCTTCCGGCGAATTCAAAAACAGGATTGACTGGACGAAAACGCTCGTTTTTTTCGGCGACGAGCGATGCGTCGCGCCCGACGAGGCGGAAAGTAATTACCGGATGGCGAGCGAGGCTCTGCTGTCGCGCGTTCCGCTTTTGCCGGAAAACGTTTTTCGCCTGCGCGGCGAAATCGAGCCGGAAAAAGCCGTCGCCGAATACGAGGAAATTATCAAAAAAACTCTCGGCGAAAACGCGCGTTTCGATTTGGTTCTGCTCGGAATGGGCGACGACGGTCATACGGCTTCGCTTTTTCCGGAGACAAAAGCTTTGCGCGAAACGGAACGGCTCGTCGCCGCGAATTTTGTCGAAAAATTAAACGCGAATCGCCTGACGCTGACTTTTCGCGCTCTTAACGCGGCGAAAAACGTTCTGTTTCTGGCGACGGGCGCGAAAAAAGCCGCGATGATAAAAAAAGTTCTTTCGACCGAAACGATTGATTTGCCCGCCAGCTTAATCAAGCCGGAAAACGGAAGCTGCTTCTGGTTTCTGGACAGGGAAGCGGCGAGTTTGATTGAGAGCTTATAAAAGCGCATTCGCCTGATGGTTTTCGTAAAGCATTGATTTACAAAAACAAAGGAGATGAGCTGATACGGAATCAGCTCATCTCCTTTGTTCTTTTTGAAAGCCGCAGCTACGGTCTGCGGTCGTGCTGGACGATAATTTCAACCGTATCGGTCGCCGTGTTTCCTGCGGCATCGGTGACGGTCGCCGTGACGGTGTATAAACGCCCGTCCGAATCGTCGCCGTTGCGCCGCGCCTCGACAATCAGATTATCCATCCAGTTTGCCGAATTGCCGTTCAGGGCGCGGGTCGGGACGCTCAGCGGCGTTCCGTATTCGTCCGTGACGACGTAGCTGACCTGCGCCAGACCGGACGTCGCGTCCGAGCCGCTGCCCGTTAATTTGACGTTCACCGGCTTTCCGTTCGGCGGGAAGATGCGCGTCGGCGACGCTTCGAGCTGAAGCTGCGGCGCGGTTTTGTCGATATTGATGGTCGTGCTGCCGGTGTTTTCGACGTTGCCCGCGCGGTCGACTGAGCGATACAGAATCGTCGTCGCTCCTTCCTGATTGACTGTAATATCTCCCGCGTAAGACTGCCAGTTTGCGCCGCCGTCGGTCGAATATTCGGTTCGCTCGACGCCGGAGCAATTGTCGCTCGCCGCGAGGCTCAGCGTAACGTCGGTCGTGTACCAGCCGTTCGAGCCGTTCGGCGCGGCGGGCGCGAGCGAGGCTGTCGTGACCGGAGCGACGTTTTCCACGCCCAAATCCGCCGTCGCGACCGTGCCGGGCGTGACGTTGGCGACGCACGAATAAAGCACGTTCTGACCGAGCACCGCTTTGACGAGATAACGTCCCGGCGTCAAATCGACGCCGCCGTAAAATCCGCCGCCGTCGGTCGCGGTCGTCCGCGTCGTGTCGTCGTCGAGATTTTTAATGGTGACCGCGCCGGTGTCGAGCGGCGTATTGTCGGCGCGGCGCGCTTCGCCTTTGATGTGTCCGAGCGTCGGCGCGGCTTTCCACGGGAAAACCGGGACGTTCGCTAATTGACTGAAGATCGGCGTCAGTCCGGCTGGCTCGTAAAGCGTCGCGCCGTTGACCGATTTGCCCGTTGTCAAACCGGAAGCAAATTCGGCGAAAGGACGCGCGGGCGTCGTAATCGGCGACGGAACG
>JALZHR010000372.1 GCA_030860665.1 Acidobacteriota bacterium | reverse complement strand
GGAACATAGGAGATAATAAAAAAACAGACGCAGCTACGAAAGACTTCCGGGAATTATTAGCTATAGCCGGTGAAATCAGTAAAATAAAACGGCGGCGTCGAAGCTCCGCCGCTATTTGTTTTGTAAGGATATCAATGGAATTTTGATGCGAAAGTTCAATTTGCAGCGAACACTAATTTTTTCGGCAGGCTTGATTTTGCTGGTATTTCTCTTTTCGGGTCTTCGCCATTTTTCCATCATTTATGCAGACCCCACACGCGCGGGAAGATGGCAAGGCATCTTTGTAGTGCAGGCGGTAATTTACAGCTGGGCAATTCTCTTGCCGCTGATAGTTTTCTTCGCCAGGCGATTCCGGTTCGAGCACCGAAATTGGTGGCGTGTGCTGCCGGTGCACCTGGCGGCAGCGGTAGTTTTTCTACTGCTTTACAGAGCTGTTTTTTCCGTCTTTTATAAAATTATCGAACCGGCACAAGTTGCCGAAATCGGTGGTTTTTTGGCTGTGACATTAAGGATGTTCATAAGAAACTGGTTTGTGGATTTGCCGACGTATTGTTTTCTGTTGAGCAGCATATACGTAGTCGATTTTTACCGGCGTTTTCAAGCCGAACAGGTAAAATCTTCAGAACTGAAAGCCGCCCTCGCCACTTCGCAGCTTAATGCCTTGAAAATGCAGATTCATCCGCATTTTCTGTTCAATACTTTGAATTCGATTTCCGCCTTGATGCACAAAGATGTAAAAGCGGCGGATAAGATGGTCGCCCGGCTCGGCGATTTTCTGCGTATGACGCTGGAGAATTCCGGCGACCGCGAAGTTTCGCTCAAACAGGAGATGGACTTTGTCGGGCGCTATCTGGAAATCGAAAGCGTGCGGTTTCAGGACCGGCTCGTCGTCAAGATGAACATTGACCCGGAAACGCTCGCGGCGCGAGTTCCGAACCTGATTCTCCAGCCGATTGTCGAGAACGCGATTAAACACGGCATTTCTCAGCAGGAAAGCGTGGAAAGCCTGATTATTTCGTCCGAGCGTCACGGGGATAGATTGCAAATTCGGGTCGAAGACAGCGGTCCCGGGTTACCGCCCCCAAATGAAAACGGCAAAGGCAACAAGACCGGCGGTATCGGGCTTGCCAATACCCGCGCACGGCTCGCGCATCTTTATGAAGAAAACTATCGTTTTGAAATAAAGAATGCAATCCCGCATGGTGTAATCGTAACGCTGGAAATTCCCTTCGAGACAATAAAAGTTTTGCAGCCGGAAACGTATCAGGTTGAAATCAAATGACGAAATCGGAAATCAAAGCTCTTATCGTCGACGACGAGTTTCTGGGGCGGGAAAGAATTCGCTCTCTTCTTACTGAGCACGCCGACATAAAAATCGCCGGCGAGTGCGTGAACGGGCGCGAAGCAATTGAAGCGATTCGAAATCTGAAACCTGACCTGGTTTTTCTCGACGTGCAGATGCCGAAAATCGACGGCTTTGACGTGGTTCAAATCATCGGCGCTGAAAATATGCCGGCGGTGATTTTCATCACCGCTTACGATGAATACGCCATTCGAGCTTTCGAGATAAACGCGGTCGATTATCTTCTCAAACCTTTTGATGAGGAGCGATTTGAAAAGGCTCTTGCTCGCGCAAAACGCGAAATACAAACGCAGGAGCTGCTAACGGAAATTAAAGGAAATTTGCGAAAATCATTGAAAGAAGTCAGAACCGAGCCGCAGTTTTTGAAACGCATTCCGGTCAAATCAGCGAGCGGAACAACATTCGTTACGACTGAAGAAATCGACTGGATATCGGCATCCGGACATTACCTTGAACTGCATATCGGGAATGAAACGCATTTAATCCGCGAAAGACTTTCCGTAATGGAAACAAAACTTGACCCGCAAATCTTTATGCGCATTCATCGCTCGACAATTGTCAATCTCGACCGCATTAAATCTCTGCATCCGATGTTCAATGGCGACCAGCTCGTTATTCTTAAAAATGGACGTAAACTAAACTTGAGCCGTAATTATTACGATAGGTTAAAGATTCATCTGATGAGGTAAAAAGGCAGGCAAAATTGAATGAATATCGCCAGAAGGGCATCACCGGGAGAAGCGCTTCGCCATTACCGGCTGAACATCGATATTTTCGCAGTTTCCGAGCTGGGATGTTGAAATTGTAGGGGCAGGTCTTGTGCCTGCCCAAAGCGTTCGCCAGAACGCTAATCAATTCGGATTAAATTCAAGGTTGAATTTAATTAAACGTATATTCGCTCGCGCTTCACGCGGGCAGGCACAAGACCTGCCCCTACATTTGTGTTTCTTTT